>DAITMY010000399.1:0-1005 GCA_036834925.1 Asticcacaulis sp. | reverse complement strand
GATTGGGACCTTGGCACAATGGCGCCGAAAGCCGGATGGGCCAGCCTGTTCAAAGACCTTCGGTCAAAGCTACGGTAATCTCAGGTTCCGGGCTGAACATAAGGGACACTTGCAAACAGTCTTCGTTCTTCCCCTCGTGGATCTTGTGCGATTGACAAGGGCAAGTCCAACATCAGGGTGGTCCGGCGGCCCAGATCATAGGGCGCCCAGTCGGCCACCTCTGGCCCTCGCGGATCACCTGTTCGGGCAAATCGGGCCAGTAGGGTTCCGCACTGATCCGCAAGGCGACGCGCTTCAGGCCCGTCACCGCTCAGCGCGCCTTTGGCACGAGTCGTGCCAAACATAAGCGGAATGTCGAGCGTATGGCATGCCCCGAACCGGCCCGCCTCCAAGGGGGATTTCCAGTTCAGTTGATAGGTCCAGGTCGGCGCAACCTCACGGCCGGCTTGCCGGGCCCGCGCTTCAAGCTCTTCGACGGCACCACGCCATGATCGGGAAACTGTTGTCGCCAGAAAAAAGATCGTACTCGCATCCGCCTCGGGATAAAGGCGGCGATATGTGTCTATGACGCGCGTTGGATCGATATCGACCCGCATCCCCCCCGGTAAGGCCTCCATCAACCCGGCCCAATCGAGGGTGAAAAACTCAGGATTTCGCGCATAAAAGTAGCGGGTCTCCTCGCGGGTATTACCGATGATCATGGGTATTCGGGCCGATTGCCAAGGTGCATCCGGAAAAAATGGGTGCCGCATCAAGGCCTTGCCATCCATTACCGGACCCAGGTAGAGCCCACCTGATTGCAGGATCGGGTCCGTGATCTTGAGCGCCTGAAGCAGATCACGCGGGGGGATTTGCTGCAATCGCGATAATCCAGCTTCGGTTTCGGGCACACCCAATGTCGACAAAAGGGCGCGGGTGCGTCGTGTTGCGTTGAGGGGGCCCGATGCGGTGACCTGTTGGCCCGACATGGTCAGGACCCGGTTGAACAGGCCTACGGCCTCTGGC
>DAITMY010000398.1:0-1013 GCA_036834925.1 Asticcacaulis sp. | reverse complement strand
AGCCGTCCGTCCCACCTGATCCTAACCCAAGTTTCACAAACAAGGTGGCGCGCCGTAGGCGTGACGGAGGGGGCCTACTGAGCTGCGCTCCCCTCTTGACGTCGAGCGCGCGGACGATCAGGACAGGGACATGTCTCAGCCCGAATGCCGCCTCTATTTAATAACCCCGCCGCGCGTGGATGACGCCGAGGCCTTTGTCGCCGCGCTCAAGGCGGCCCTGTCCGGCGGCGATGTGGCCGCGCTCCAGATCCGGCTGAAGGATCACAACGAGGCTGAGATCCGCGCGCTCACGGCCCAGATCGCCCCTGTGGCCCAGGCCGCCGGGGTCGCGGTGCTGATGAACGACCGGCCCGAGCTCGTGCGTCCGATCAAGCTCGACGGGGTGCATATCGGCCAGACCGACATGCCGCTGAAACAGGCCCGTTCACTTCTGGGGCCCGATGCCATGATCGGTGTCACCTGTCACGACAGCCGCCACCTGGCGATGGAAGCCGCTGAGGCCGGGGCCGACTATGTGGCCTTCGGGGCCTTTTTCGACACGGCCACCAAGGACGCCGCCACCCGCGCCGATCCGGCCATCCTGACCATCTGGCAGGAGAGCATGGAAATCCCATGCGTCGCTATTGGCGGCATTACCGTGGACAAGGCCCGCGATCTCGCCCGCGCCGGGGCGGATTTCCTTGCCGTCAGCCAGGGCGTCTGGGGCCATCCCGACGGCCCGGCCGCCGCTGTGACCGCCTTTAACCACGAAATGCAGGCGGGTGTGGCGGAAAGATCATCCGTCTAATCCGCCACACACCCCTAGGTGACAGTCCCGGGAAAATAACGCATAAGGACGTATGAGCCTAGCGTTCCACCCCAATCCGGGGGCCATTGTGTTGTGCAACTTCGAAACGGGCTTCGTTCCGCCGGAAATGGTGAAGCGCCGCCCCGTTGTTGTTGTCTCCCCCCGTCGCCGCCGACAGCAAGGCCTCGTGACGGTTGTGCCGCTCAGTACCACCCCACCCAAAATC
>DAITMY010000397.1:0-1014 GCA_036834925.1 Asticcacaulis sp. | reverse complement strand
CCCTAATATCGTGCCCTATTCGACCTTTCCAGTTTCGGACGGTCACATCATCATCGCCTGTGGCGCGGATCGGCAGTTTGCCAAGCTGTGTGCGGTGCTGGGCCATGCGCAATGGGCCACGGATCCCGATTTCGCCACCAACAAGGCCCGCGTGGCCAACCGCGTCCGGCTCACCGCGATGATGGCCGTCGAGACCCGCCGCTTTAACCGAGCTGGGCTCCTGGCGGCGCTGGAGGCCGAAGGGGTTCCGGCCGGGCCAATCAACCGGCTTGATGATGTGTTCGCCGATCCCCAGGTCCAGCATCGGGGCATGGCCCTGACGCTCAGTGACGATCTGCCCGGAGTGCGAACACCGATCCGGATCGACGGTGCCCCCTGTGTTGCCCCGCGGCCCAGCCCGCGCCTGGATGGCGATCGCGCATCCGTGTTGAGCGACCCGGCCTGGGGGTTTGACGCCTCTGTGACCCCCGCCTCTTTGTCTGCGTCCTGATCTGGAGAAGCCCTTATGACCGCATCGACGACCCCCCGGACCGGCGGCCAGATTTTGGTCGATCAGCTGCGCCTTCATGGCACTACGGACGTGTTCTGTGTACCGGGGGAAAGCTATCTGGCGGTGCTGGATGCGCTTTATGACACCGACATCAAGCTGGTCGTGGCCCGTCAAGAAGGCGGGGCCGCGATGATGGCCGAGGCGGCGGGCAAGCTGAGCGGACGTCCGGGGATCTGTATGGTCACGCGCGGGCCGGGGGCGACCAATGCCTCGGCAGGCTTGCACATCGCCGACCAAGACTCGACGCCGATGATCCTGTTCGTCGGTCAGGTGGCACGGGACATGACCGACCGCGAGGCCTTTCAGGAACTGGATTACCGCGCGGTGTTCGGCTCCATGGCCAAATGGGTGGTCGAGATCCAGGACGCGGCCCGCATCCCCGAGCTGATCCGCCGTGCGTTCCAAGTCGCCACCCAAGGCCGCCCCGGTCCCGTGGTCATCGCCCTGCCCGAAGACATGCTGAC
>DAITMY010000396.1:0-1024 GCA_036834925.1 Asticcacaulis sp. | reverse complement strand
ACCCATAATTTCGCTATTTGGAATTATATATTCAAAGTTACTGTAATTAATTGAGTTTATAAAATCTTGAGTTAAGATTTTAATATCAGAAAATACTAAATTTACGCAGCGATCATAATGTGTAACTATACTAATCATATCGGCTGAGCCCCATTGTTTATTTATAGTTTTATATACAACATTGAAAAATTACAACAAGTTCGCACTTGCCAACCAAAAACGACCACATTTCAATACCAAGCTCTCAGGATTGACACGCAGGCATCCTTCTCCCCCTCAAGGGAGAGACGGATATCCCCCATTCCGTCATCCTCGGGCGCTGACCCGAGGATCGCTTGTGCCGCGGAAAAACAGACCCTCGGATCACGTCCGAGGGTGACGTCCCGTCTCCTCCCCACCCCTAATCGTTCGAGAGGAGAAAAACCCTACCCCCGCACCGACACGCCACCATCAATATAGAGGGTCTGGCCGGTGATGCGGTCGGCGAAGGGGGAGCAGAGGAAGGCCGTGGCCTGGCCGACGTCGTCGATGCTGACGAGGTCATGAAAGGGGCTGTCGTGCTCGGCACGCGCCACCAGCTGGTCAAAGCCCGACAGGCCCGAGGCGGCGCGGGTGCGGATCGGCCCCGGCGAGACGGCATTGACGCGGATGCCCGACCCGCCCAGTTCGTGGGCCATATAGCGCACGCTGGCTTCGAGCGCGGCCTTAACCGGCCCCATCAGATTATAGTCCGGCACGGCCTTTTCGGCGCCGTAATAGCTCATGGTTACCAGCGACCCGCCGTTGGTCATCAAGGGTTCGGCCCGCCGCGCCAGCCGCACGAACGAGTGGCAGGAAATGTCCATGGCCGTCAGAAACCCGTCGCGCGAACAATCGGTCACTCGCCCGTGAAGGTCCTCCAGCGGGGCAAAGGCAATCGAATGGACGAGAAAATCGAGCCGCCCCCAGGTGGCGCGGATCGCTTCGAACACCGCCTCCGTCTGGGCCTCATCGCGCACATCGAGCGGCAGCAGCAGCGGCGCGG
>DAITMY010000395.1:0-1028 GCA_036834925.1 Asticcacaulis sp. | reverse complement strand
AACCCCGCCCTGCCAGATCTTCTGGCGATTGCGGATCTCGCGCGGCGCGGGGCCGAAGTAGCTGGGGGTCTTGACGAAATCACGCGGGTTCATGATCACGTTCGAGACGCGCTGATACAGCGCCTTGGCCGAAATCGGCTTTGACAGGAGTTCATGAACGCCCAGCCGCCGCGCTTCAATGATGCGGCTGCGCTCGGTATGCCCTGTCACCATGATGATCGGAATATAGGCGAACGGATTGTTCGAAGTGCGGATCATTCGCACCATGTCAGCCCCGTCGAGAATGGGCATGACCCAGTCGAGGATGAGCACATCGGGATTTGCCCGGTCCATGGCTTCTAGGCCCGATGCCCCGTCTTCAGCCTCCACGATCCTGCGAGCGCCGAAGCCCTGCAACATCGTTCGCAGGATAGTACGCATATAGGCGCTATCCTCCACGAGCAAAAATGTCAGCGAAGCCAGATCTACGCTCACCAGGACCTCCAGTTCAGACCCGAAGTCTTACCGCCAAACCGTGAAAAGAGGGTTAGTGCATGGTTTCTTGCCGGCCGCGTGTTTTCCGGCCGTTCTGATCAGCTTGTTCACGTTGCCAAAACTCAGTCGGGATTGTTCCAGACGTTTCGTGCCGGCCTTTGATGGCCGGGCTCTCCAGGAGTTAACGCGCAACCGAAATCCATTAAGAAATCGGCTGAATACCGGGGTCGAAATCCACCCGAATGCACAGTCCTTGCTTGTGCGACCTGCGGCCCACATCCCCATTGGGACGTGACCCGCCGAAAGAAACTTGAAAAAACTATTTATTATCAGCTAGATACAAATGTCACCATCACTTGGCATAAATTTGGCCAAGAATAATTTAACAACCAGTAAAGTTTATCAGGATTAACACATTACAGCGATATGACTTAACCGCCCCTTCAAAAATCCAGCCTAAAACGGTGCCCACAGAGACAGCACAATTACGGATGGTCAGGTCATCACTATGTCGGAGCAAGCCATGCGCACCACCGGTCGCCAAAGCAATACAC
>DAITMY010000394.1:0-1076 GCA_036834925.1 Asticcacaulis sp. | reverse complement strand
GCCCAGACCCTTGCGGTGCGGGGCGCGGACCATGGGCTAGAGCTGGTGTTCCGCCGCATGCGTCTGCATGGCTATGACAACTTTACCGCCGATGGACCGGATACGGACAACCTTCAGCGTCTGGCCGAAATCTATGCCCAAACGCGGCAACCCAAGCGCAGCCGCACAACAGGCTTACACCTGATCCAGTCGCCGCGCTGGCCGGATGGGACGGTTTGGGATCTGACCGAGGCCCGCACCCTCGCCAATGACATCTTCCCAACGTGGTTGGTGATTGATGCGCGCTATGCCGATAGCGCCGAAACGGATGATCTGATGGATCTGATCCGCACCGAGACCAATGTGGTGATCCTGCGGTCTCTGGGGCATAGCTGTGGCCTGATGGGGGCCGAGGTCGGGGCCGTGTTCAGCACCGACAAGATCGTGTTTTCGCTGGAAAAGCTCAGCGAACCCAATGCCCTGGCCCGTCCCTTGATCAAGGCAGCCGAAGCGGCGCTGGATCCCTCCCGGCGGCTGATCCTCGAACAGCGCCTGCAAGGCCTGCGTCAGGCCCGGCGCACTCTGACGGAGGCCCTGAGCGGCCTTGGCGTACCCGTCAACAGTGATGGCCAAGCCCCTTGGCTCTTTCTGACGCCCGACGACAAGGGCACCACCCTGCGCGCGCTGGAACGCATGGGCGTGGACGTCATTGCCACCAAAGGGGGCCTAGTGGTGCCGCTGGGCACAGCCGCCGACAATGCCCGGATCCTCGCCGCCTTTGCGCCGCTTGATCCAGAGGGAACCGCCGCTCGCCCCGCCCGGAGGGCCGAAGTGCTGCGCGATACCAAGGAGACGAAAATCGCCGCCATGGTCGATCTCGACCAGACCGGCCCAGTCCAGATCCATACTGGGGTCGGCTTTTTTGACCATATGCTCGATCAGGTGGCCAGCCACGGCGGCTTTGCCCTCAGCCTGTCTTGCACGGGCGACCTGCACATCGATACCCACCACAGCCTAGAAGACTGCATGCTGGCCTTTGGCACCGCGCTGAAACAGGCACTGGGCGAGCGCCTCGGCTAGGCCCGCTTTGGCTTCGT
>DAITMY010000393.1:0-1142 GCA_036834925.1 Asticcacaulis sp. | reverse complement strand
AAACTGTTACCCATCTATCCGGTCCAGACCGTTACCTCTCTATCCGGTTCGGACATGGCCGGGGCATCTCCCCTTGGGAAAGGGAGGAGATAAGTGACCCCCCCTTGGTGTGGGCGATCGGGTGGCTAAAGTGACGCCCCTGCCAACCGAGACGGAGTCTGCCATGTCCGATCAAGCCCCCCAGCCCCAGACGCCGCCATTGCACTTGCGGCGGGCAGAGCCGTCGGATGCCGGGGCGCTGGCGCTCGTTGGGGCGGCGACCTTTCTGGAAAGCTATGCCCACATGATCCCGGGCGTGGATATTGTGCGCCACGGAGCGGTACAGCACGGGACAGACTACTACCAACGTCATCTCAGCGCAGACGCCTTGCCGATCTGGGTGCAGGCGACCCCGACCGGGGCTGTGGTGGGCTATGTCCAGCTGACGGACCCGGCCCTGCCTGTCGCCGATCCCGCGCCGGACGATATTGAGATCAAGCGGATCTATCTGTTGTCCGCGTTTCAGGGCCATGGTCATGGCGCGGCGCTGATGGCTGCTGCGCTGGAGGGCGCAAAGGCGCTGGGCCGCCGCCGGGTGCTGCTCGGGACCTATAAGGGCAACAGCAAGGCCATCCGCTTTTACGAAAAATGCGGCTTTGCCATTCTGGGCGAACGCGACTTTCAGGTCGGCGAGAGCCTGTTCAGCGACTATGTGCTCGGCCGCTCGCTCTGAGACTTGGCCTCAGATCACGTAGTCAAAGGCCGCTTCGCTCAAGGACTGATCCATGCTCTCGGCCGGGCAATCCCCTGTCGGGCAATTGACCAGACGCGCAGGCACGCCCGCCGCCGTGCAATGGGGCGGGACGGGTTTCAGCACCACAGAGCCCGCCGCGATCTTGGCATAGGCCCCGACCTCGATATTGCCGAGCACTGTGGCATGGGCGGACAACAACACCCCCTCGCCGATCTTGGGGTGGCGGTCGCCGTTCTCCTTGCCAGTGCCGCCGAGGGTCACGCCCTGGAGCATCGACACATTGTCTCCGACCACCGCCGTTTCGCCGACGACAATACCGGTACCATGGTCGAGAAAGACGCCCTGACCAAAGCGGGCCGCCGGGTGGATATCCACGGCCAACAGCTCCGAGACCCGGCTTTGCAGATAG
>DAITMY010000392.1:0-1181 GCA_036834925.1 Asticcacaulis sp. | reverse complement strand
ATATCGCACAAATACATAAAATATATACACGCAAAGGCCAAAGCTAAACTCATAGCCCGCCCTTTTAACACACAGGAAATTTTGCCCTTTTCACTTGGCCACATTTTTGCCACATTTAGGCTGTTTGTAGCCGCCACTTGGAAAGCGACCGGCTTGATATTCGCGCTTTTAACTTTCCAGTTGTCAGTGTCAGGTGCAAGCAAAACGCACTTGATCTGATGCCTGTCTGGGAGCTCGGCTCTCGCCACAGAGGATGTCTGATTTTGACCTCGCTGCCTGTCCGTGCCCGCTCGCGCGTCATCGTTCTGGCCCTTGGCGGCACCGCTCTGTTCGCAGGCGCCCTGACCGCCGCCTACATGGGTGGCTTCTTAGCCCACCAGACGAACCTGCGTGCCACGGCTGAGCGTATGATGGCAACAAAGGCTAGCGGCGATGTCCGCAATCTGCTCGAAAGCGATAATCCTTATGCCCGGGAGAGTGCTTTACGCATTGCCCAGCGGTTTGATCCCCATGCTATGGCCGGTTCGGCGCAACGGGACCGCCAGAGCGCCTTACTCGCCCAACGTCTGGAGCGGGTTCCGGCGTCACGGGGGTCGGCCATGCGCCTTCGCAAAGTCAGCGTTACCCAAGCGGGCTTCAGCGATCTTTTACGTCCCGCGATCGCCGCCCGCCCGATGCAGTTCAGCGGCCGACACAGCACCCACGATGTCGACTGCCTCACCCAAGCGCTTTATCACGAAGCCCGGGGAGAAGGTGCCCAAGGGATGCGCGCCGTGGCCCAGGTCGTTTTGAACCGGGTCCGTCACCCCGCCTATCCCAAGACCATCTGTGATGTCGTTTATCAAGGCGCATACCAACGCACGGGTTGCCAGTTTAGCTTCACCTGCAACGGCGCCATGAGCCGCCGGGTAGAGCGCTGGGCTTGGCGTCAAGCTGAAACGGTGGCCCTTGAGGCCCTAAGCGGCAAAGTTATGGCCGAAGTGGGCACCTCAACCCACTTCCATACCACCGCCGTCCAACCGGACTGGTCGGCACGGCTTACCCGCGTGGCTCAGGTTGGACAGCACATTTTTTATCGGTTGAATGGCCGCAATGGGACCAATGCCGTCTTGTCGCGTCAGGCCGAACCTTCGTCCATACGACCCGATGGGATCACCGAAGCCCTCGTTGCCCCCCAAGAG
>DAITMY010000391.1:0-1189 GCA_036834925.1 Asticcacaulis sp. | reverse complement strand
CTCTGAGGGTGGGCTCAGTAACATCTGGCAAGCCCTATGCGTGCTGGATGGGGATACGCCTGAGCACCCAACCGCCGAGGAAATCCTGATCCGGGCTCGCTTGGGGCATCCGCGGGCTTTGGAGACGATCCAGCTTTTTAGCGGCTGGATGGGGACGATGACATCGAACCTGGCCCTGACCATGGGCGCACGCGGTGGGGTCTTTCTGACCGGCAGCCTTTTGGGCGAGTTGTGGGACTTATTCGATCAGCCGCTGTTCCTGCAACGGTTTGGCTTTAAGGGCACAACAAGCCCGTTCTTAGACGAGATCACGATCAACCGGATTTCAGTGGCCAACCCGGCGATGATCGGGCTGGCCACTTTGTTCTGATTTTAACGTTTGGCGGCGTTTTCGACGGCTTCGGTTTGCATCTCGAACAGGGCGCTGGTGCCGTTCAAGGCCAAGGCGAACAGGCTGTCAAACTCGGCCCGGTCAAATCCGCGCTTTTCGCCCGTGGCCTGGATTTCCACGATCCCGCCATTGGCGGTTAGAACGAAGTTTGAATCCGCCTCGGCATTGGAATCTTCCTCGTAATCGAGGTCCAAGACCGGGACGCCTTCAAAGATGCCACAGGAAATGGCCGCGACCTGATCAAGGATCGGATCCTTAGTGATCACGCCTTCGTCAAGTAGGTAGCGGGTGGCGAGCTTCAGCGCGACCCAGGCCCCGGTGATGGCGGCGGTGCGGGTGCCACCGTCGGCTTGGATGACGTCGCAGTCGAGGGTGATTTGGTGTTCGCCGAGCGCCTTGAGGTCGGTCACGGCCCTGAGCGAGCGGCCAATTAAACGCTGGATTTCCTGAGTACGGCCCGATTGTTTGCCTGCCGTGGCTTCGCGGCGGCCGCGGGTGTGGGTAGCGCGCGGCAACATGCCGTATTCAGCGGTCACCCAGCCCTGTCCCTTTCCGCGCAGAAACGGCGGCACGCCCTCTTCGAGGCTGGCGGTGACCAGCACCTTGGTGTGACCGAAGCTCACAAGGCAGGACCCTTCGGCATAGCGGGTAATGCCCGTCTCAAACGTGACGGCGCGAAGGGACTCAGGGGTACGACCGCTGGGGCGCATGGATAGCTCCTGATGGGGGTATGGCCGGTCATGATCGGTCATACTGTTGGAAATGGCCGGGTTTTTGTACCGGTATAGGGTCAGACAC
>DAITMY010000390.1:0-1201 GCA_036834925.1 Asticcacaulis sp. | reverse complement strand
CCAGCGCCCCAAGGCCCACCGCCAAGGCATGGTTGGCGAGGGTGGCCGCCAAGATCCCCAGCAGAATCGGTAAGGGCTTTTTCCAGCGCGCCGCGAGGCACAGGGCCAGCAGCTGAGTCTTGTCGCCGATTTCCGCGACCGCCACGAGCGCGGTCGACAACGACAGGGCGTCCCATCCAGACATAGAGTGTATTGCAGCTTTCCGGGGCCGGGCATGAACACAACAGCACAGAGCCGCGATGGCCCCTTGCCGCCGCGTCCGTACCGTTGGTCTCGCCATTTCATCCTGCGCCGCGAGTCGAAACCCGAGTATGTCGACGGCAGGCCGCTGTGAAGATCAGCGCGGCTACTCCCCAAGGATGGCGCTCTTTATCGGCCCTTGGGGGCGTTGGCAAGGGGGCGGGCGTACGGCAGAGTCGCGGGTTTGGATGATGCAAAAAATCCCCGATGACGGAGAATTGTCACAGCCTTGTCTGTCCCCATTTATTTTATTTAACGGGACCTTAACGCCCGTAAGGCGGCGCGCGATTCGTTCACAGGTCTTTAACCAAAAACTTGGCCTTCGGTGCATAACTGCCATTGACCGGAAAACCCGGCTGTGGCGCTATATGTCGCGCCGGTGGGGGTTAAGGCCACTAGATATAGTTGTCTTCGCCAGGGTGGGGCATATGCTCCGCTCCCGGAATATTCAGGCTGTTCGTACAGGATCGGGTAAGTGAAAATGGTAGGCAGTGAAGCGGCTAAGGTCTCGTCAAGCGTTGCCCGGAAAACCACGCGTCCGGTCGAGCGGCCGGACCTGCGTTTGGTGACCAAGATCGAAATTGACCGGGACCGGGATGCTCTGCTGACGGACTTTGGTAAGACCACCCTTCAGGACCGCTACCTGCTGCCGGGCGAATCCTATCAGGACATGTTCGCCCGCGTCGCCACCGCCTATGCCGATGACGCGGACCATGCTCAGCGCATCTATGACTACATTTCGCGCCTGTGGTTCATGCCGGCGACGCCCGTGCTGTCGAACGGCGGGGCCGCGCGCGGTCTGCCGATTTCGTGCTTCCTCAATGCCGTGCCGGATAGCCTTGATGGGATTGTCGGCACTTGGAACGAGAACGTGGCCCTGGCCTCGAATGGCGGGGGCATTGGCACCTATTGGGGCCGGGTTCGCTCGATTGGGGAAAAGGTCAAGGGCGCGGGCCAGACC
>DAITMY010000389.1:0-1252 GCA_036834925.1 Asticcacaulis sp. | reverse complement strand
GTATGCAAGCGATTGAGGCTGATCAGCAGGCCCACGAACACAGCAATCGGCAGGATCAAGCTCGTGAGCTCAGGCAAGGAAAACAACACGACCTTAGCCAGGACGGCTGCGCTTTGCCCCCTTTGGACAATCAGTTCCATCGACGCCAGACTTTGACTCAGCAAAGCCACGACCGTAAGGGCGGCGATGGCGCCGACGATCGGCCCCATAAACTGTCTAAAAAGATATCGCTCAATGAGTTGCATCAGAACCGCAATCGGGGCGCATGGTAAACTTTAGGCTTCTCTTACACGCACGGACTTGTAAGAAACAGTGTCCGAACACGATTTCCACGCTGATCGGAAGGCTTAAATGCCGTCCCGTATGACAGGAGTACCCCAATGAACGTCAAATTTGTCACAGAAGCGGCGGCGGACGCCGTTCTGGCGGTTCTGGTCCACGAATCACGTGCTCTTTCGGCACCGGCTCAGGCCGTGGACAAAAAAATGGACGGGACACTGACACGGGCCATCTCGACGGGGCGATTTAACGGCGCAAAAGGCCAAAGCCTTACGGTGCAGGCGCCCACAGGTTTGACCCAACCGGCGGTCCTTGCCCTTGGCGCAGGCAAGGTTGAAGAGTTGGATGCTCTAGCCGCCGAGGCCTTGGGGGGAGCCGCCTATGCCAATGCCAAGATGAGCGGCCAAACGACGGTTGCGCTCGATCTGTCGCACCTTTCGTCGGACCGGGCCGCGCAAGCTGCCTTTGGAGCGCGTCTGGCGGCTTATCGCTTCGATCATTACCGGACCACACAAAAGCCCGACAAGCTCCCGTCTGTGACCGACCTTGAGATTGTCACGTCGGATGTCGCGGCCGCTGAGGCGGCCTATGAGCGTCTGGCCGCGATTGCTCAGGGCGTTGAGTTCTGTCGCGACCTCGTTTCGGAACCGGCCAATGTGCTTTACCCCGCCGAGTTTGCCCGCCGCGTAAAGGCCTGGGAGACGATCGGTCTTGAAGTTGAGATCCTGGGTGAAGCCGAGATGGAAAAGCTCGGTATGCACAGCCTGTTAGGCGTGGGCCTTGGCAGTGAGCGTGAAAGTCAGCTGGCCGTGATTCGCTGGCTTGGGGCTGACGATAAATCCGCCGCACCGGTTGCCTTTGTCGGCAAGGGGGTCTGCTTTGACACCGGCGGCATTTCGCTCAAGCCCGGCGAGGGCATGGAAGAAATGAAGTGGGACATGGGCGGAGCCGGCGCTGTGGCCGGGGCCATGGT
>DAITMY010000388.1:0-1274 GCA_036834925.1 Asticcacaulis sp. | reverse complement strand
AAGTGGGCGAGGGCGGGTTTGGCCTGTGGCTTAGGCCCGGGGCTTGGGTGGCGTTTGGGGGGGCGGATGCGCCGGGGAGCGTGGACTGATGGCCCTGTTAAACCGATTATCAGAGGCGCTCTGGCCGTTGAACGCTGTGCCCGTGCCGCCAGAGGGACCGCTCTATTCCGATTATGATCTTAACCCCCACCTGGCCCCCATGGACCCTGCGGCCGAGCTGCATGCGGCAGCAGTGCTGGTCGGGGTGTGTGCCGATCCGGTGTGCGACGGGCCAACCGTGATCCTGACCCGGCGGGCCGAGGGCTTGCGTCGACATCAGGGCCAGATTGCCTTGCCGGGGGGGCGGCTTGATCCCGGGGAGACGCCGGTAATGGCGGCCTTGCGTGAGGCGCACGAGGAGATCGGACTTGAGCCGAATCATGTCGATACCCTCGGTCTTGGCGCGCCCTACCGGACGGGGTCCGGCTTTCTGATCACACCCGTGGTGGGACGTGTGCGGGCCTGTCCGCCCCAGTGGCGCACCGATCCCGGCGAGGTGGCCGAGGTCTTTAGTGTCCCCTTTGATTTCCTGATGGATCTGAACAATTATCGCCAACAGTCCTATGTGACGCCCGAGGGGGTAACGCGCCATTTCTATGCCGTGCCTTGGCAAGACCGGTTTATCTGGGGCGTAACGGCGGGGGTGATGCGCGCACTGGCGCTTCGACTATCGGGGCAGGATCCGGCATGACCCGGCTGGCTGAGACAACCGATTTCCTGAAGGATCCCCGGACCAACCGGGTGATGGCGGCGCTGGAGGCTGCGGGCGGGCCGGACTGTGCGCGGTTTGTCGGCGGAGCGGTGCGCAATGCCTTGATGGGGCTGTCGGTCGAGGATGTCGATATCGCCACCCAGCTCGAACCCCGGGCCGTGATCGATGCGCTCAAAGCGGCAGGAATCAAGGTTCTGCCGACCGGAATTGACCACGGCACGGTGATGGCCATTTGCAAAGGGCGACCGTTCGAGATTACGACCCTGCGGCGGGATGTGGAAACCGATGGCCGTCGGGCGGTGGTCGCCTTTAGCCGCGACTGGCGAGAGGATGCCCTGCGCCGTGATTTTCGCCTCAATGCCCTCTATGCCAACCGAGCGGGGCAGGTTTTTGACCCGCTTGGGCAAGGGCTGGCGGACCTTGAGGCGCGTCGGGTCGTGTTTGTGGGCGATCCCCATCAGCGAATTCAAGAGGACGCGCTACGGATCCTTCGGTTTTTCCGGTTTCACGCGGGTTATGGGGT
>DAITMY010000387.1:0-1282 GCA_036834925.1 Asticcacaulis sp. | reverse complement strand
GTGCATACCCCCCCCAAACTTTTTCCTGCATTAGGCAACCGCTTCTTTGACTTCTGTCAGCAGCCAGTTAGCGTCTTTCGCCTTAACTTTACGTGTAAACGTCCAAATTTCTGCGGTACGGCGGGTCTCAGCTGCGGTATCCGCTTCGGCATCCGCAGGTTTTACGGCCATTTCCGCCAAGAACCGAACCCGGACGCGCGCCATATCGTGCTGGATCTCGGCATGTTCCAAATCAGCACGGGGGGGCGCAACAAAGGACACATTTTCTGCGACCTTGTCCGATACGCGACCCTCGATCACCGGCTCATAGGCCGCAAAGACGGGATCGGTCACAAGCGGGCGAAGCGCTTCTTTGTCGGATCTGAAAAACGCAGCCACAATCGACTCATAGGTTTTGGAAGCCGTCTCAAGGAACTGCGCTTCTTCAAAGCCCGGATCTTGGGCTTTGAGGGCCTCAACACCCGGTACCGCTGAAACCGGCTTTGGACCGGTCTCTTTCAAAACAGAAAGCCCTGCCGCCATTGCAGGCCTGGCCTGTCCATCGGAATCTTGGCCCATATGCCCTGTCCGCCGACCCAGCACGTTATAAAGCTGATACAGGACGAACGCGGCCAGCGCCGCGAAGAAGATCATCATCAGTTCCATAAGGCCAAGACCCATTCTGCGTTCAGGTTATACGTAGGAGGCTCCTTATATAGGTCATAATGCGCAGGGAAACAGGGATGTGCTGTGTTCCGCTGCGTTGCGTCCCTTCTGTACCCATGATAGCAGCGAACAGGTGAGGGACGCGCGGGTGCGGATGTCCCATGGAGTGAGAGATGACTGACGTTCCTGCCGAAACCCTTAATGACGCGACCCAAGTCCAGGTCAATCCGGAAGGTCCGGTGATGCGGGTTCTGGCCCAATATGTCCGCGACTTTTCGTTTGAAAACCCTCGTGCGCCGGAATCGCTGCGCCTCGAAGGTCGGCCGGACATTGATATGGGCGTTGAGATGAATGCCCGTGGCCGCGCCGATGGCCTGTTCGAAGTCGATCTGAAGCTGCGCGTAGATGCCAAGTCCGATGACGGAGCGCTGTTTACCGTCGAGCTCGTGTATGGCGGTCTATTCCAGATTGGCAATGTGACCGAAGAGCAGGTCGAGCCGATGTTGCTGATCGAATGCCCGCGCTTCTTGTTCCCCTATGCCCGTCGGATCATTTCTGACGCGACAGCGGATGGCGGCTTCTTCCCGCCCTTCCTGATGGAGCCTGGCGCCCAACCCCATGTCGCCGAGGCGCTGGC
>DAITMY010000386.1:0-1287 GCA_036834925.1 Asticcacaulis sp. | reverse complement strand
ACGACCCCCGATGGTGGCGGGATCGGCGGCGCTCAGGGTTTTCGCCAAGTCGGGCCAGACGATGGCCAGAGTCTCACGATTTCGGTGATGATCCTCTTCCGTCACGTCTGTGCCGGTCTGGTCACGATCATGGGTCGCGCCATAAAGGATCTGGCCATCGAAGGGTATAGCATAGCCGCCCCAGGCCTCGGGTCGATCCGGGGCGGGCACGGCGTCGGGACAAGCCTGCCAGCTCACTTGGCCGCGCACAGGGCGAAGGCCCAGTGGGCTCAGCGCCGCACTGCCCATCGCGGCCGCCATGAATACATGCGCAAAAGGGCCATGGGTATGAGATGTCCCGGCCGCGTCTTCGGTGGTCAATCTCCAGCCCTCTTCATCGGGGGTGAAACCCGTGACCGTCAGCGGCTGAACGGGGACCGCCCCCATCAAGGCGGGCACCACTCGATCCGGTCGCACCGCAAGCGCCAGGGGCAAATCGAGACTGCCGTCTGGCGCAAGGCGGACGGCTCCATCCGCAAAGCGCAGCTGGTCGGCAATCTTGGCAAAGCGTGCGGGGTCCCGGGCCCCCGAAGGGCGCTGGCGCGTTCCTTGGTGCAGGACGGCCTCTGGACACAGGCGGCCATAGGTGCCGACCGCATAGCGGAACGCTTGGCTGTAAAGATCCGAAACCGGACCATCCCCGGCATCCAGACGCGGCGTCACGAGACCAGCGGGATTACCAGACGCCCCGCCCGCAACGCCGAGAGGATCAAAAACTGTGACAGCCTCAATACCGGCTTCGTGCAAGGCGGCAACGATGGCGGCTCCGGCGATCCCAGCCCCGATCACGGCCACCGGATCCTTTGGCTGTAAGGCGACGGGTGCGGCCTGACCGGGAAAGTCCGCTTCGAGCCGCTCGCGCTTGCGACCGAACCCCGGCATCTTTCGGACGGTAAAGCCCTGTTCGGAAAGCGCCCGACGCACGGCCCCCGCCACCGTAAAGGTCGCCAGCCGCCCCACGGGCGCCGTATGGGCGGCGACCTGGGCCATGACGGCTTCGGACCACATGTCCGGGTTCTGAGCCGGGGCAAAGCCATCCAGGAACCAGGCATCCGCCTGTCCCGCCCAATCGCTCAGGACCGCCTCGACCGGTCCAATCCCGAGGGTAAGGCTGAGGCCCCAGTCCGGGAAATTGAGCGTTTGAAAGCCCGGCACCGGCGCGGGCCATTGCGCCAACAGGGCTGCGCGGGCCTCGGTCACATCGGGAAAGCGCGCCAGAGCCTGTTCTGCCTGATCCCGGGTTAAGGG
>DAITMY010000385.1:0-1298 GCA_036834925.1 Asticcacaulis sp. | reverse complement strand
GGGCGGTCTGGGGATCGGGCTCCTTGTCGGATGGCTGGCCAGCTTGCCTGTGGCACAAGACGCAGACCGTTTGCGCTTGTTGCTTATCGTCGGCGTGTTGGGGGGATTTACGACCTTTTCCGCCTATGCGCTGGATTTGGTGATGTTGATGGAGCGGCGCGCTTGGGGGCTGATGGTGGCCTATGGCGCGGGCTCGGTGATTGTGTCGGTGGCTGGATGCCTGATGGGCCTGCTGCTGATGCGGAAATGGATCGGATGAAAGAGATCAAGACCCTCTATGTGACCGAAGGCGAAGACGGGGTCCGCCTCGACCGCTTTTTCAAGCGTCGCTGGCCCCATGTGAACCATATCCAGCTCAACAAGCTGCTGCGCACGGGCCAGATCCGCGTCGATGGCGGGCGGGTCAAGGCGGATACGCGTCTCGCGGCCGGATCTCAGGTGCGTGTGCCGCCTTTGCCCGATGCGCCCGACAAGGATGCCGTGACCGACAAGCCCGCTCTCTCTAACCGGGATATCGCCTATATCCGGTCGCTCGTCCTGTTCGAGGACGACGAGGTGATCGCGATCAACAAGCCTTCCGGACTGGCCGTTCAGGGGGGCACCAAGACCACCAAGCACGTGGACCGGCTTTTGTCCGCCTGGGGCGAGGGGCTGGAGCGCCCGCGTCTGGTGCACCGGCTCGACCGGGATACCTCCGGCGTCTTGTTGCTCGGCAAGACACCCTCGGCAGCCGCTAAGCTGGCCGGAGCTTTTGCCCGACGTCGGGCCCGCAAGACCTATTGGGCGCTGGTGGCCGGAAACCCCAAGCCGGAAGAAGGGCTGATTGATCTCGCGCTGGTGAAAAAGGGTATCAATGACCGCGAAATGGTCCGTCCCGCCGACCCCAAGGAATTCGGCGCGGAACCAGCAGAAACCGAGTTTGTCACGGTCATGCGCGCGGGCGGCAAGGTGACGTGGATGGCCCTTCGTCCCCACACAGGCCGTACCCACCAGCTTCGCGCCCATATGCTGGCCATTGGTCACCCGATCCTCGGCGATCCGAAATACAATAACGATGTCTCGCGCGAGTTGGGGGCCGGGCTTGGTCTGCAACTGCATCACCGCCGCATTGAGTTACCGCACCCCAGCCAAGGCACGCTGATCATCGAAGCGCCGCTCGATCCGATCATCAAGGCTGGGTTCAACCATTTTGGCTTCGAGGAGCAAGAAGCCGACCCAGAACCCTTTGCCCGTCGCAAGGGGGGCAAGCGCTAATGCTGCGTCTGGCGGTGTTTGATGTGGATGGGACCCTGGTCGAC
>DAITMY010000384.1:0-1416 GCA_036834925.1 Asticcacaulis sp. | reverse complement strand
GCGGTGATGTGATCCGCTCGCCCCTGCCGCTCGGACAGGCGATCTTGTTCGCCGACGGCACAGCCAGCCTGTTCCTCGATACGGCCAAGGTCACGCCGGGTCTGGCCGACTGGCTGGGTACGGATGTCGCCCTGAAAACCCCGGATGAGATCGAACCCGCCCTCAAGGCGCTCGGCGGGAAAGCCGTCTGGCTCGACCCGGCCCAGTCATCGGCTTGGTGGCTGGACACGCTCGATGGGTTCGGGGCGCGGGTCTTAGGCGGCATGGATCCATGCGCCCTGCCGCGCGCCTGCAAGAACGCGGCTGAGCTTGCGGGCACCCGCGAAGCGCACATCCGCGACGGGGCGATCCTCAGCCAGTTCCTCTACTGGATTGCCACCGAAGCCCAGAGCACCCTGCCGGACGAGATCACCATCGCGCAAAAGCTGGAAAGTCTGCGTATCGCATCGCCCCTCCTTAAAGACCTGTCGTTCGACTCGATCGTCGGGGCCGGACCGCACGGGGCACTGCCGCATTATCGCGTCAATGTCGCCAGCAATATCCATGTCGAAAGCGGCTCGCTGTTGCTGGTGGACTCCGGCGGGCAATATCTCGACGGGACTACCGATGTGACCCGCACCATGGCCATTGGCAGCCCCAGCGACGAGCATCGCCGGATGTTCACCCTTGTGCTCAAGGGGCATATTGCCTTGGCCACCGTGCGTTTCCCCGAAGGCACAACGGGGACGCAACTGGATGCGCTCGCCCGCATGCCCTTGTGGCAGGCCGGGTTTGATTACGACCATGGCACCGGTCACGGCGTCGGGGTCTATCTTGGGGTCCATGAAGGGCCGCAGCGGATTGCCAAAATGCCCAACAGTATTGCGCTTCAGCCGGGCATGATCCTGTCGAACGAGCCGGGTTTCTACAAGGACGGCGCCTATGGCATCCGCATTGAAAACCTTCAGTTCGTGACCCCGGCCGCACCGATTGCCGGCGGCGAGCGGGCCATGCTCGGGTTTGAAAACCTGACCTGGGCTCCGATTGACCGCACCTTGATCGAAGTGTCGCTGCTGACCGCGGATGAGCGGGCCTATATGGACGCCTATCACGCCAAGGTGCTGGAACTGGTCGGACCGCGCGTCCCGTCAGACGTCCGCACTTGGCTGGAAACAGTCTGCGCGCCGCTTTAAGGCGTCTTATCCCCCAAAACACGGGACCTGCGACAGCCCGGCCCTTTCATAGGGTCGGGCTTTGCCCTATATTAAACCTGTTCGTCCTCGGACGGACTATGGGGATAAACGTGCGTGAAATAAGCGAACCGGACCCGGGTGCGATTCCCGGCGGCTCCACCATCCTCTTTTGCCGTTATCGGGCGAAGCTATGGGGCCGATCAGCATCGACGGGCGTGTAAAGTCGTTGCTTTCTCTCGGGGTG
>DAITMY010000383.1:0-1419 GCA_036834925.1 Asticcacaulis sp. | reverse complement strand
AGATTAGACGACCCACAGTAAAGACAGACAGACTCGACGGATGCAGCAGATTTCGCCATGAGAGGATCCTGAACGCGATGGCAGGCGGCTGGGCCGCGGGGACAAGACCATGGGACAGATCGACCGAACGGGCAAGCTGTACCGGCCACTGGGCTTGGTCTTAACAGCTATTGTGGTGCCGTTATTGGGGCTAAGTGGCTGTGATCGCAAGGCCGAAGACGCGCCGCTGGAACCCGCGCTGGCGGGCGATGCCCAATATCTGGCCGGACCGGAGCTGCTCGAGGCCTTAGGCGGCAATGGTCAGGTGCACCGACTGCGCGGCCAAGCCGGAGCCGTGGAGCGGATCCGGGTCAAGGATAGCAGCGGCAACACCTATGGCGTCACATCGGGCGCTCAGGGGCAATTTGAAGTCTTGGTGCCACCGCAACCGGTCCCGCGTCTGTTTGAGTTGGCCCGTCAGGTGGGCACGCGTCTGATTCGGTCTGAGGGGCTGTTGTTCCTGCCGCCCGAGGGCGGGCCTGCTGTTATTTTGCGCTATGGGGCGCCGTCTATGCCCGTGGGGCCGGTGGTGCTGCCGATCGCCGCCTTTGACTATGACAACTCTGGCTCGGCGGCGATTGCCGGCGCGGTCGCCCCTCGCTCAGAGGTGACGGTGCTGATCGATGGGCGCGAGGCGGGACGGACCCTGTCGGATGCGCGGGGCGTCTATGCGCTCAGCCTCTCGGTGCCGGTTGCGACGGGCACACGCCGGATTCGCATCGTGTCAGCGGGGGAGGCCTTTGAGCGCGATGTACGCATTCTGCCGTCGGATGAGTTTTTTGTTGCCGCGGAAGCAGGAGGGTGGCGCGTGCGCTGGCCCTTGCCTGGAGGCAATGGGGGCGGGCAGACCACGCTGATCTTGCGCTGAGTCTTAAAGGGCGGGTGCGCCACCCGAAATACTGAGCAGTGTTGCCGTGTGGAAGGCCGCGATTGCAATGTTGGATAAAACAACTGGATTGCGCAGTCCGACAAGAGGAACGGTCAGGAGCTTATATATAACCTGAAGTCCCAACACGGCTTGTGCCCAGGCTGTGATGTCGATGTTATGAAGGTGAAGGCTCAGAAGACTGGCGCTCGCTAGTAAAATGGCAGCGTAGAGTGCGAACAAAATTTTTCTGCCAGATGTATTTTCGCCCCAAGCAAAAACAGCGCGCTTGTCATTAAGCAGGAGCACAATAAGCACTGGCACTAATACAGCTATGTTTATCGATAAGGCTATGGTTAGCATCGTTTCGCCCAGCTTAATAAAACCTGAAAGCGGTACGAAACACCCGTTCATTCAGATCAAGCTTTTTTACGAGGCTGTTTTGAGGAGAAGGTGCGCCTGGCTCCGCAGGTAGGATTCGAACCTACGACCAGCCGATTAACAGTCGGCTGCTC
>DAITMY010000382.1:0-1420 GCA_036834925.1 Asticcacaulis sp. | reverse complement strand
GCAATGACGAGGTCAGGGGTTCGATTCCCCTCGGCTCCACCAAAATTGTACCGCTAGACGAGGACGTTCTCTTCGCGGTTCACCGATAGGCCTTCTTCGAAATCCATCAGAATATCGGCATATTCTTCAAATGTGACCGCAAGCGCATCGGGGCGGATGCGGTAACGCCAGAAGGAGGCGATATGGCCGAGCACGCCGATGCTCTCACCCAGATCAAAGAAAAGCTCCGGACCATCCAGCAAGAACTGTCGGAAGGGGCCGGGGTTCATATCCGAATTGAGCGCGTGATAGGCCTGATCATAGATATTCAGCGTCCGGCTCGCCTTTGACAAGGTATGGATAATCGCCCGCGCCAAACGTGGACGCGCCTCTCTTAGATAATCCAGAACCAAGTCATCCGCAGTGCCTTCAGGGATAAACGAGGAAATCCCATTTAAAACACCCCGCATTTCCATTTGCAGATCAACCAGACGCCATTTGAAATAAAGAAAGCCCCGCCAAGAGAAAATCCCGTCGGAGAACTCTTCGTCTGACATGGACAGGGTCATTTTGAGCGGGGTCAGCTCATGATCGAGTTCTTGAGACAGGATTTTACCAGCTAATTTTACAGAAGCTCCGTTGACATTCCCGCCAAAGGCCGTGGTCACCAAACGCTCAATCTCTTGATTGGCGAAGCCGACCATACGCTGGATATCAAAGGGCGAAATTTTAAGATAACAGGCTGCCGGACGGATATTGTTACGCGCCAGTTGTTCACGCAGCAAAAAAGGATCTAGAGAGGGCAAACCATCCATGAGTCGGAGCGTTTGCGCATCTTGATTGTCGTTTATTTCCTTAATATCCAAAAATTCTTTCAGAAAGCCCTCATACCCCATTTGACCTACAAACAGAGAGCGCCCCCCTATTCTTAAATCAGCGGGGTCATAAGGGAAAATAATCTTTGTTGCTGTCCGCCTGTAGCGCGAAAATACCTCACGCTCTGAGGGCCTTAAGGTATGCTTTACAAAAATAGCACGGTTTAAACTTGCATTTATAAAAAACGGTTTCGCTTTATATTCTGGATCTTTTTGACTCAGTAAAGCAACATTAGATAGATTTAGGACCCTGTTTGTCGACGCTGTTAGGCCGAGATTCGCTAAATTCCGAATTTCGCGCTTAGATGCCTGCGCTAAGCCTTGGGATCCTGCCGTACTCATGGCGTTTAGCTCCTTACAGCGTCAAAGCCACACACAATGGGGCAGACACGTATGACGCGTGGTTAGGCAGGAAGTCTTAATTCTGAGTTACACCCCTTAATTTATGCCGTCTCACTTCACAGCCCGTGTTCGTGTCAACCAGTTTTCAAACACTTGGGTGTAAAACCCCAAATATGAACAGACGTCATGCCCTATCAAAGCTCCTCGGTGGCGCGGCCTTGGCC
>DAITMY010000381.1:0-1429 GCA_036834925.1 Asticcacaulis sp. | reverse complement strand
ATGTTCGACCAGTTCGCCGCCCATGTCCGCCGCACCCCCGAGGTGCTCGAATGCTATATGGTCGCGGGCGGGTTTGACTATCTGATCAAGGCCCGGGTGCGCGACATGGACGCCTATCGCCAGTTCCTCGGCGATACGCTGGTGCAGATGCCGGGCGTGCGCGAAACCCGTACCTATGCCGTGCTCGAAGAGGTCAAGGCCACGACGCAGCTGCCGCTTTAGGGGGGCTGAGATCTCAGTGGATCAGGCCGCTTCGTCTGGTTTTTTGACCACCGGCACCAGGCTGATGTCGAGGGCACGCAGGATCTTCATAATGGTGGCAAACTCCGGGCGGGTTTCGCCGTTGAAGGCCCGATAGAGGGCGGCCCGGGTCATGCCGGCGCTGCGGGCCAGATCGCTGATATTCCGCGCGCGGGACACCACGCCCAGCGCCTTGGCGATGAACACCGGGTCTTCGGTCTCAAAAGCCGCCAACAGATATTCCTCAAGGGCTTCTGGGCTATCCAGCACCTCGGCGCTGTCCCACAGGGCCTCATCTGTCTTCGTCATCTTTTCCGCTCCTGTGTCGCGCGGTCGCATGGCCTTGTGGGGCTGTGCGGGCTTCCCATGTCTTGTTATGCCAACGGACACAGAACAGGGAGAGCACCATGGCCGTCAAATCCTATGCAGACCGTATTCGGGAAATCGACGAATATGCCCTCAAGCTCAAGGGGCTGGTGCCCGAGGCCATGGGCGCGTTTGGCCAGCTCAGCCGCGCGGCCCAGGCCCCCGGCGTGCTGGAGCCAGTGACCAAGGAGCTGATTGCCCTAGCTATTGGCGTGTCGCAGCGCTGTGACGGCTGTATCGCCTATCACAGCCGCAATCTGGTGCGGTTGGGGGCGGAGCGTCAGGCCGTGGCCGAGATGCTGGCCGTGACCATCCAGATGGGCGGCGGGCCGACGGTCAACTATGCCGCCGATGCCTTGCGGGCCTTTGATGAGTTTGCCGCCGCCGCCGCTCCCAAGACGGCTTAGGGGCTAGCCCATCACCAGCACCCACAGCCCGGTCAGGGCAAACAGGGCCGCCGCGCCGTAACGGATCCACCGCAAGGGCAGGCGGGTGGCGGCGGCCTCGCCGATCAGCACTGCCGGGGCATTGGCGATCATCATGCCCAGCGTGGTGCCGAGGGTGACCATCACCAGATCCTGATAGCGGGCGCCCAGGGCGGCGCTGGCGATCTGGGTCTTGTCACCCATCTCGACAAAGAAGAAGGCGATCGTGGTGGCCAGCACAATGCCGCCAAAGCTGCGGGCCGGGCGGGTGCGGCCTTCTTCGGCCTCGTCAAAGCCATCGGGAATCAGCGCCCAGACGGCAAAGGCCAGAAACGCTGCGCCGAGGATCCAGCGCATCCACGGCCCGTCCAGCCATTGACCCGCCAGCGCCCCAAGGC
>DAITMY010000380.1:0-1438 GCA_036834925.1 Asticcacaulis sp. | reverse complement strand
GCCCCGGATTTCCCCACCGGCGGCGAGATCATCGGCCGTTCGGGCGCGCGTCAGGTGATTAAGGTGGCCCCTCACTATGAGGGGTCACGCGTTACGCTGCTGATCCGCACAGACGATGGGCGCCTAGTCGCACCGGGCGCGGTCACGCAGCCACGCTAAGCCTGTCGGCTGGTTCTGTGGGTAAAGCGCGTGAACGCTGTCTGTCGCGTTTACTTTTGCGGACAGGGCGCTAGGCTCGCGCCAAAATTCGATTTCAGAAAGGCAAGCCAATGGCGGGCAGCGTAAACAAGGTCATTTTGGTGGGGAACCTCGGTAAGGATCCGGAAATCCGCCAGCTCGGTGGATCGGGTGATCGGGTCGCCAATCTGACGATTGCCACGTCCGAATCTTGGCGCGACAAGGCGACGGGCGAGAAAAAAGAAAAGACCGAGTGGCACCGCGTAGTCATTTTCAATGAAAATCTAGTCCGCGTGGCGGAGCAGTACCTGCGCAAAGGCTCGACCGTCTATATCGAAGGCAGCCTGCAGACCCGCAAATGGACCGACCAGTCTGGCCTGGAAAAGTACTCGACCGAAGTGGTGCTCCAGAAATTCCGTGGCGAGCTGACGATGCTGGGCGGTCGTAATGATGGCGGGGCTTCTGCCTCCAGCGGTTACGGCGGCGGCGATGACTATGGTCAGGGCGCGAGCGCCGGGGGCGGCTATGGTGGTGGTGCCTCAAACTTTGGCGGCGGGGCCCGCACCCAAAGCAGCGGCCCGAAAGAAACCTTTGATCTGGATGATGAAATTCCGTTCTGATTTCAAAGTTTGGATAAAAGTGACACAGGCCGTAACCAAAGCTGATGTGGTCATTTAGGCAAACTGACGTATCGAAAGGGGCTCTTGTGGGCCCCTTTTGTTTTGGGCTTAAGACGATCCAAGGAAAGGCAGCCGGGTGGCCAACACCGAACCGACCGCGCCCCAACAAACGGACCGCACGACTGAACAAGGGCCGCTCCAGCCGCTGGAGATAGCCGCACTGCTCGCGATTGTGGTGATCTGGGGGGTAAACAATGCCGGTGCCAAGATCGCGACAGAGGTCTTACCGCCGATGCTGGTGGGCGGCTTGCGGTTTATGCTGGCGCTTGTGTGTCTGATCCCGTTTATCCGGCCGCCATTCCCCGATCCCAAGACCCTGATGCTTCAGGTGTTGTTGGGTGGGCCTATCCATTTTGGCCTGATCTATCTCGCCTTTGCTCAGGCTCACGACCTGACGCCGATTGCCATCGCCTTGCAGCTGTGGATTCCGTTCAGTGCCCTGTTTGCTTGGCTGTGGCTCAGGGAAAGCCTGAGCGTAGCAGCCATGGCCGGGCTGGGGTTGTCGTTTGCCGGGGTGGTGGTGATGTCCGCCGACGGGCGGGCGCTGGATGATGCTCTGGCGATTGGGATCAGCGTAGTTG
>DAITMY010000379.1:0-1463 GCA_036834925.1 Asticcacaulis sp. | reverse complement strand
GGTTGAAGCGGACTATGCCCGTCATTGGCGGCAATCGGCGGCGTTTCTGGCCATTGCCCTGAAGCTCTGGCCGCAGACGCTGGCGCAAATGGGGCGCATGGATCCGACCCGGCGACGGGTTGTCCTTCTGGAGCGACTGGCTGCGCAATGGCGCAATAATCCCCCCGCTCATCCCGTGATTGCGGCGGGCTCCACCGGGACGGCCCCGGCAACCGCCGACCTGCTGGCCGTGGTCGCCGCAGCCCCCATGGGGGCGGTGGTGCTTCCGGGTCTCGATCAGGGGCTGGCCGAAAGCGCCTGGGATCTGGTCGGGGAAAGCCACCCTCAAGGGGCGATGAAGCGCTTGCTCGACCGTCACGGGATCGCGCGTGCCAGCGTTCGCCTATGGCCATCGCGGCGCTTAACGACCCCCGCTGAACGGGCGCGTCGCCGGATCGTCCAGGAAGCCTTGCGTCCCGCTGAGGCCACGGCCGATTGGCGTGACCAGATCGACAAGCTGCGGGCGGAATCCCCCGACGGTGATACCCTCAAGATCGGACTGGAAGGGCTTTATTTCCAAAGCGTTCGCCACGAGGATGAGGCCGCCATGACCGCCGCCATCCTTCTGCGCGAAAGCCTTGAGCGAGGACAGGGTTCCGCCGCCTTGATCACCCCCGATCCGGCTCTGGCTCGGCGGGTGCGGGCGCGCCTGAGCCGTTGGGGGATCGTGCCGGACTCCTCGGCCGGGACGCCGCTGCTGGGCTATCCCACCGGACGCCTGTTGATGGCCGTGGCCGAACTGGCCGAAGACCCGCTCAATCCGGTCTTATGGCTGGCGGTGGTCAAACATCCCCTGTTCCGCATGGGGCATGATGCCGAAACGCTCAAACCGCTGATCGGGACACTAGAGCGTGAGGCCCTGCGCGGGCCGCGGTGCCAGAGTCTCGCGGCCCTGCTCAAACGGCTGGATCGCTACAGCGAGGCGCGGGCTCTGGCCGAAAGCTTCGGACAGTGCATTCAGGATTTCGCCGCCGCCTTTCGTCCCGATCAGGATCTGGTCGCGGCCCTGACCCATCTTGTCACCGTGCTGGAAGCGGTGGCCCGTACCGGACCGGCGTCCGACCAGACGGGGGGCCTGTGGGCTGGCGCGGGCGGAGAGCTGGCGGCCAGTTTGCTGGCAGACTGGTTGTCCCTCTCGCAGGATCTTCCCAATGTCACCCCAGCCGGATTTACAGCGGTGGTGGCGCGGATGCTGTCGGGGGCGACCGTGCGTACCGGCGGTGCGACCCATCCTCACATCAGCATTTTGGGGACCATCGAAGCGCGCCTCGTACAGGCTGATCGCATCATTCTGGCGGGTCTCGAAGAAGGGGTCTGGCCGGCCGCTGCCCCGGTCGATCCGTTCCTGTCGCGGCCGATGCGTGCCGCCCTGGGCCTGCCTCCACCCGAACGGCGGATCGGTTTGGCCGCTCATGATTTTGCTC
>DAITMY010000378.1:0-1504 GCA_036834925.1 Asticcacaulis sp. | reverse complement strand
GCGCCATACGCTCGCCACGCCAGAGTTTGGCGTGAAACCCGCCCTTTTCGGCCTGTACACTATAGACTGACATTTTGCCCCCCGTCCGCGTGCGCTGCGCGTCTGGGCTGAATTCTTTACCAGATCGCGTCGCGTCGGGGTGGGTAAAGGGGCATGTTCACGAAGGCTTGATCCGTCTCAACCCGCCGCCTTATTGAGGGTATTCCAAGTGCGGCCGTTGTCACCCGAAGGCGCATTTTCCGGTAGCTGCTCGCGCAGCCAACGCAGATTAACGGCGACGGTTTCCGGCGGCTGGTCGCGGCGCAAGATCTGTTCGGCTTCTTGCATCTTGCCCTGAAGCCCCAGTACCAGCGCCAGGTTCAATCGCATTTGCAGCGTGCTGCCGGGCCGAGTGGTCGCCTTGCGCAAAAGCCCTTCAGCTTCGGGTAAGCCGCCTTGGGTGGCCAGCAGCATGGCCATGTTGGTCAGCACCGCCGGATTGTCCGGCGACACAGTCAGGGCCATCTGCCAGCGCGCCATGGCCTCTTCGGGCCGCTCTACGGCTTCATAGGCGACCCCGAGCAAAGAATGCGCCCGCCAGTCCTTGGGTGCGGTCTCGACAGCCAGTTCAAGGGCGGTAATGCCGTAAAAGGCTTGACCCCGGGCGATATGGTTGCGGCCCACTTCCAGCATGGCATCGACCCGCTTGGGATCGAGCATCAAGGCTTTTTGTGCCGACTCGGCAGCTTGCTCGAACTGGCCCACCCCACGCAGCGCATAGGCCAACCGAAGGTGCGGCTCGGCGTTCATCGGGTCGATGTTGACTTCTCGGGCCCAGAAACTGGCTCGTTCCAGCGGCGGTAAGCGATCCGCCAATTCCCGGTCGGCGGCGCTGGCCGGACGGGCGGTTTCGGCTTTCGTCGCCGGTTTCGCTGCGGCCTCTGCCTGGGTTTGGGCCTTAGACTGCGCGAGCCCCAGCGCGGGCATCCCGTTCAGGAACAGGGCTGTGAGGATGAGCAGGGGGATCGGACGGGCGGGGAACACTTTATGGGTCATAGATCGGTTCCGAAAACGCAGCAGGGTCAAAGGGACTGAAGGCTCTGCGATCCGCAGGCATCCGGTTTGCGCCTTGACGCATCACCAGGCGGCGTCATGCTGACGCGCTTGACATAGTCTTTACCTGTCACACCTAAGACAGGGTTAACGCTCTCTTCATAAAAGGCCCCCTGATGCCTGTTTCTGTGCCGATGTCGCCCCCTGACAGCCTGATTTCCGAAGTCACTGGTCCCTTAAATACCCTTCATCTGGTGCCTGAGGCGGGGTGGGCCAGCTTTGAAGCGGGTTTGCTTCCGGCTCAGGCGGCTTTTTTGAAAGCTCAGGATTTTAAAGGCCAGACGGGCAAGCTCGTCCTGTTTGCCGATGCGGATGGAGCGCCCCATGCGGTGGCGGGACTGGGGGCTCAGACTGAGGCCAGTCTGGCCCTGATGCGCAGCCTCCAGCCGCGTTTGCCGGATGGAAACTGGAC
>DAITMY010000377.1:0-1511 GCA_036834925.1 Asticcacaulis sp. | reverse complement strand
AGATTTAAACATGGCCCGCGCTTTAGCTTCGCTGGTCTTCGACTGCCTACACCGGACAAATCCGCCTGCCGGAAGTGAGCCTTTACCACGACTAGGCCCGTGGCCAAGGAACGTAAAATGGGGATCCGATCGAAGGCGTCCGCGGCCCGCGCCAAATCGTTGGCGCGTGCTTCGCTTGACCCTCCAAACCGACCCCATCGGCGGCGAAGACGACCTCAACCTCTATGCCTACGTCGGCGGGGACCCGGTCAATAAGTCCGATCCGACGGGGACGAAATGCACTGGGGCTGGTGAAAAAAGCGAGTGTAAGATAGACTATATTGATGGTAAAAAAATCTCAGATGTAAAATTGACTAAAGATCAGGCAGCAACAGTGAAACGTGTTGAATCTGCAATGACATCAGCTTACAAAGACGCTCAGTCAAGATCAAAGGAAACATTTACTATTAAGGGTGACGCTAAGTTGGGCATAAAAGATACAAAAGTAACGGGTGCGCAAATAGTAAAAACTATGCAATCATCACGATCTGCGATTGAAAGTGAAAATCGCGTAGACAGAGCCTCAGGTAGAAGTGTAATGGCTGAGTATAATTCAACTTACAAGGTGAGTGTCGGTTTGCTGCCAAGTGGGCAAAATCATTTTCGTACGGCGCCTACAATTGTTTACAGACCGCCTGGATATACAGACAGTAAATCGGGCATGAAAGACACTTTTGTGCATGAAGCTTTGCATCCTAATGCAAAGCAATGGGATCAAGTCCCAAGTCATGTAAGCGCATTTCAGCCAGTGGTGGATGAGATTTTAGAATGATAAATTTTGGTGGTATGCCGATCATAGCTGTTCTTTTGTTTGCTATTAATTTTTCTGGCAATGAAGCCGCGCCTTGGCCTGAGAGTAATTATTATTATTGCCCTTCGGTGGATGGTAATTTTGTTTGGGGGGAGGAACGAATTACAGGTGAGGCGGTTTTGAATGAGCCCTGGAATCGAGCTGACTTTAAAAAATGGAGCAGTGTTAGATTTACTTCATTTGCAAATGATTGTAGCGATAATCGTTATTTTTGCAAAACGATTGTAAGTGATAAGTCTAGCATTACTATTGTTGTTCCCGTGGCGCCGAAATTAGGCGAAGAGTTTGTGTTTGAAAATGTACGTGGTGTTGTAATGGGTGTGGGCTTACATGAGGATTATGACAGTCAAGTTCGAATTGTACTTTGGCAAACAAATAATCGCAATTCTAAGCCATTATCTTTAACGGTTAAGGATGATTTTGGTGTTGTTACTGTATCGGGCGTTAACTTTAAAAGTGGTCTTTTGAGTGGTGATGGTGTTACATGTATTTCTAGCAGTAAGCAAAGTATTTTTTCTAATGTGCGAGTTGATAATTCCTCTTATGAGCGTGGCGCGATAAAGTAAAATTAAGTATTAATTTGGCGGTACGCTAAATTGTCGCGCTCTGGGGCGGCTGTCGAAAACCACGGCCTCGGGGGTGGTGACGCAATACCTCTATG
>DAITMY010000376.1:0-1513 GCA_036834925.1 Asticcacaulis sp. | reverse complement strand
GAGACACTGCGTCCAATCCCCAGCCATTCCGGGACCTGTCCGCTGAAAATCTGCGCCAGAGCGAGCAGCAAAAGCAAAACACCATAGAACGGGCTGCCCTTTGTTGTAACCGATGGCGGCGTCATGTCGGTACGGGTCATTCGTGTCTCCCTGAGAAGCTCCATACCCATTACGTGCAAACACCGTTATGTGTTCACGCTCTGCCTGATGAGATCGTAAAGACGGCCCCTCCAGACTGGGCCTTAGGTGCAGGCTGACCCGTCTTACAAACATTTCACCTTTGCACCTGCATCCGAATGGGGTCTCACAGGCCTCATAGGGTACAGATGCGGGTCAGTCGCCCGACAAGAAACAAGGAGTGTGTCATGGAACTTGATATGAGCTTTCTGGTCCCTGTGGCCTTTTTCATTATGATCGCGGCGATTGTGCTGATCCCGCGTTGGTTACGTACAAAAGAGCGTCTTCAAGTGCAGGAAACCATCCGCGCGGCCATCGAACGGGGTCAGCCGCTGCCAACCGAAGTGCTCGAGTCCTTTAATACCGAAGTCAAAAAAGTCTCGTCTCCGCTCAATGATATCCGCTCTGGTCTTGTGACCCTCGCGGTGGGGGGCGGGATCGCCGGTTTTGGTTATTTCGTCAGTATGGAAGAGACGGATGCCTTTTATCCGCTGATGGGCATTGCCATCATCCCGTCGCTGATCGGGGCTGTGCTGATCTTGTTCGGCCTGATTGGCCTGCTGAACAAATCCAAGTAAGGTGCCCAGGTCGAACGAAAGGCCGGACAGATGTCGGGGCTGAAATCGGGGCCGGCGCTCACATCGCTTCATGATGTGGAGCTGGCGGCCCAGGCAATGACAGGCGAGCGACGCGCCTATGGCGAGCTGGTCCGACGGCATGGCTGTTCGGTCAGGGTCTTGCTGCGTCGCATGGGGGCTGGAGCAACCTTAGCGGATGATCTGGCTCAGGATGCGTTCCTGGCCGGTTTTGAACGTATTCGCGATTTTCGTGGCGAAGGGACCTTTGCCGCCTGGATCAAGCGGATCGCCGCAAGGCTTTATCTTAAGCGGCTCAAAGCCGATGCCTCGACTCTGCTGATGGCCGAAACGCCGGAACCGGAGGCACCGTCCCCCGGCTATGCGGATCGGGCGGGTCTGATGGATCTCGATTTGGCTCTGCGCCAACTTAATCCGGTCGAGCGTCTGTGCGTCAGCCTGTCCTATGGCAGCGGCCTGTCCCATACCGAAGTCGCCGAAAGTCTCAGCCTGCCCTTGGGGACCGTGAAGTCTCACGTCAAACGGGGCCTTGATAAATTGCGCGCTGTTTTGGCGCCGCAACCGCTGGAGGGAGTGAACAATGTCCGCGCCGGATAAGCCCGACAGATCATTGGATTTAGGTCCCGACGAGGCCTATGACTTGGGGGTGGAGCGCCTGTTCCAGAATTCGCCCCGGTTTGGGGATGCCGATGCGTTTACCGCTCGGGTCACGCAACGTCTGAACCAGCGCTGGTCCCTGC
>DAITMY010000375.1:0-1519 GCA_036834925.1 Asticcacaulis sp. | reverse complement strand
CGTCAGTTTTGTGACGCTGAAATGAACCCGAGTCACTTCGTGCCGGTTTTTGGTGTTTCGGCTTTGTCTTTGGTTGAGTCGGAGAGGCGTTTGGCTTTCTGGACCAGATCCAGAAAGTCCTTGCGAAGAGCAACGCTGTGCGCCCGACCAGAGTGGGCCTCGGTCATGACGGCGTCCCAATCATAGTCGTTCGGAATCCAAGGATCACGGCGCAGAAGCTGGCCATAGCTCGCAACCGCCAGGGCGAAGCGCGTTTCCGAGTCCGGCCGCTTGACCTGCATCGGCAAGGGCTGCTCGATCAGGCGCGATTGGGTCTCGCCCGGCAATTTATATCGCACCTTGAGCCAACCGATTTCGTTCGACCGATGACCGGTCTTCGTCTTTTGACCATAGCGCAGAGGGTCGACACTTTGCGCCCCCCCAACCGGGGTTATTTCATAGAGTGCCGTCACGGACGCGCCGGATCCGACCTCGCCCGCATCAACCTGGTCATTGTTGAAGTCTTCGCGGTTTAGCAGGCGGGTTTCATAGCCGATCAGCCGATATTCACTGACTTGGGCCGGATTAAACTCGACCTGGATTTTGACATCCGAAGCGATCGGAAACAGCGACTTGGCGAAATCGTCCTTAAAGACCTTAAAGGCCTCTGCTTCGGTATCAATATAGCCTGCCAGACCATTGCCGTTTTGAGCCAGGGTCTGTAGACGGTCATCCTTGTAGTTGCCCATGCCAAAGCCGTAGACGGACAGATAAACGCCGCTCTTGCGCTGGTCGGCCACATAGTCTTCGAGGCGGCGGTTGTTGGTCTCCCCGACGTTAAAGTCACCGTCTGTTACGAGGATGACCCGATTTACGCCCTTCTCGACATAGCTGGCCTTGGCCCGGTCATAGGCCAGTTTCAGGCCCGCGCCGCCGGCTGTTGATCCGCCTGCATTCAAGGCTTCCAAAGCGCAGCGCATCTTGAGTTTTTCAGTGCCCGGCGTGGGGGCCAGAACCTCACCGGCGGCCCCGGCATAGACCACAAGGCTCATGCGGTCTTGGGGTCGCATCTGGTCGATCAGGACGTTCATCGCCTTGCGGGCTAGCGGCAATTTATTCTCAGCCCCCATGGAACCCGACACATCCATCAAGAACACAAGGTTAAGCGGCGGGCGTTGTTCGACCGGAACATTGTACCCCTGAAGCCCAATCCGGATAACCTGCTTGCCCGAATTCCAAGGGGACAAAACGCGGGTCAAGTCTGCAGCAAAAGGCACCGATCGGGTCTTGGGTTTCAGGTAGTCATAGTCAAAATAGTTCAGCAGCTCTTCGACCCGTACGGCATCGCGGGGCGGGAGCTGGCCCTGATTGAGGTAGCGGCGAACATTGCTGTAAGCGGCCGTATCGACATCAATGGAAAACGTCGAAACCGGGGCCTCTGCCGTTCGCTTGACGGGGTTAGGATCGGCGTTGGGATAGGCCTCCGTATTCGTCACCTCCGGCTCCGGCGCGGTCGCGTGGATCCGTGGCTGTAATGGAG
>DAITMY010000374.1:0-1523 GCA_036834925.1 Asticcacaulis sp. | reverse complement strand
GAGGGCGGTGGGCGCGTGGTGAAGGCTCTGGATCCAAGCCTGAGCGGCATCCTCGCTGCGGCATTGCATGGCCAAGGCCCCCTGACCGGGGGCGGGCGGGGCCTGAACCGGGTCGATAAAGCTCTGGATTTCGTGGCTCAGGCCCAGGCGGTTCAGCCCGGCGGCGGCCAGCAGAATGGCGTCAAAATCGCCGTCTTTCAGGCGGCGAAGGCGCGTATCGACATTGCCGCGCAACATCTCGACCGTCAGGTCCGGGCGCAGGGCCAGCATCTGGGCCTGTCGGCGCAGGCTTGCCGTGCCAAGGCGCGCACCCTGGGGCAAGGCATCAAGGGTATCGGCCACAGGGCTGAGGAAGGCATCGCGCCCATCTTCGCGCACGGGGATGGCACAGAGGCTCAGGCCTTCTGGCTGCTGGGCGGGGACGTCTTTCATCGAATGGATGGCCACATCAACGCGACCGTCGAGCAGGGCCTCTTCGATTTCCTTGGTAAAGAGCTGCTTGCCCCCGGCTTCGAGCAAGCGGCGGTCCTGAATGCGGTCCCCGGTGGTGGTGATAAACACGAGCGGGGCCACCGCCTCGGCCTGATCGGCGGCATAGCCCAGTGCCTCGGTAATGCGCTGCTGCATCCAGCGGCATTGGGTCACCGCCAGGGCCGAGGCCCGCGTGCCGATCCGCAATAACGGCTGGTCCGGCGAGGGGCGGGGGGCATCGGTCTGGACGGAAACAGTCATCAGGTCACTCAACAAACAGGGACGAACGCCGAAAACCGGAACAAAGCCCGGACAGCGGATCCAATTTTCAGCCAACCGTGCTACAGGAGCGCGCCGGTGGCGACAAGCCGGATCGGCAGCGAGACCGGCTTGCGGCGCGGAACGGTCCGTGCTCTGCTGGACCCATCGAATGAAAGTTTGAGTTCTGTGACTGAGCCTGATCTGACACCGCGTAGACTGACGGTATTTGGTGTCGAAACCAGTTGTGACGAGACGGCGGCGGCGGTCGTGCGCCGGGACGCGGATGGCCGGGTCCATGTGCTGTCGTCGGTGGTAGCCAGCCAGATCGCCCAACACGCCCCCTATGGCGGGGTTGTCCCTGAAATTGCTGCCCGCGCCCATGTCGAGGTGATCGAGGCCATAGCCGCCGAGGCTCTGCGTCAGGCCGATCTAAGTGTGGCGGATCTAGATGCCGTGGCCGCGACGGCGGGGCCGGGACTGATTGGCGGGGTGATGGTGGGGCTGTCCTTTGCCAAGGGTCTGGCCCAGGCGGCGGATAAGCCCTTGATCGCGGTCAATCACTTGGAGGGTCATGCGGTCTCGCCGCGCCTCGCGGCCCCGGTGCCCTATCCGTTTTTGCTGCTGCTGGTGTCTGGCGGCCATTGCCAGCTCTTGATCGTGCGCGGGCCGGGGGCCTGCAAGCGTTTGGGCACCACCATCGACGATGCGGCGGGCGAGGCGTTTGACAAGGTCGCCAAGGCCATGGGCTTAGGCTATCCCGGCGGGCCCCAACTGGAGCGTCTGGCCCAAAG
>DAITMY010000373.1:0-1523 GCA_036834925.1 Asticcacaulis sp. | reverse complement strand
GTCACGCAGCACATAGCCGCGGCCCCAGACAGTTTCGATGTAGTGCTTGCCGTCGGCGGCGGTGGCCAGCTTCTTGCGCAGCTTACAGATAAACACGTCGATGATCTTCAGTTCCGGCTCGTCCATCCCGCCATAAAGGTGGTTCAGGAACATTTCCTTGGTCAGGGTCGTGCCCTTACGCAGGGAAAGCAGCTCAAGCATTTGATATTCTTTACCGGTCAGGTGCACGCGCGAACCGTTCACTTCCACGGTCTTGGCATCCAGATTGACCAGAATGTCGCCGGTGCGGATGACCGACTGGGCATGGCCCTTCGAGCGGCGCACCACAGCGTGGATCCGCGCGATCATCTCGTCCTTGTGGAACGGCTTGGTCATGTAATCGTCGGCACCGCCGCCGAGGGTCTTGACCTTGTTGTCGATCTCGCTTGAGCCCGACAGGATCATCACCGGCGTATTGACCTTTCCGACGCGCAACTGACGCAACACGTCGAGGCCCGACATGTCCGGCAGGTTCAGATCCAGCAGGATCAGGTCGTAATCATAGATCTTACCCAGATCCACGCCCTCTTCACCGAGATCGGTGGTGTAGACATTGAACCCTTCGGACTTCAACATCAACTCGATGCTCTGCGCGGTCGCGCTATCATCTTCAATCAACAGTACTCGCATCCAGCCCCTCCTGGCGAAGCGGTTCACGACCGGTCAGACACGCCTGACGCAGCCTTTGATGGCCTACGCTAGCTCGCCAAGTCCTTAAGAATGGTTAAGCCTAACGATTACTTCGAATCGTAGGGTGATTTGGGAGTCGGTCACAAGCGGCTGAGTCAACGATTCGATTCAAAAACCGGTAAGTCGTTGATTTTCCGAAAGACAAACTGCATCCGGGTGTCGCAACTCCGCGGTCACCGGCTTGAGCTAGTGTTTACGTTGATTCCAGATTCGCCCCATGCCCCGACCAAAAAAAATATCGTCGCTTGCACAAAATGCACCCTTTGAAAGGAGAGTTCCCCACACCCGGCAAAAATTTCACCCCCCATTAACCAAACCAAACAAGTGTTAGCGGCCTGTAGAGTGAAAGCTGAGCAATCCCGTGCCCCTGCGTAACCTGATCACCGCGGCGGACCGCATCGACCCGCTGAGCGTCAGCGGGCGCGTGGCCGTGGTCAATGGCCTGCTGATCGAAGCGCGCGGCGGCTTGTCGCGCATGGAGGTCGGGGCCCGCTGCGAGATCATCCGCCGCCATGATGGCCCCCTGCCGGTCGAGGTGGTGGGCTTCCGCGAAGATCGGGCACTGATGATGCCGTTCGGCCCCGTCGAGGGGGTCGCCCCAGGCGCGGAAATCCGCATCCTCAATGAAGGCGCCACCGTCCGCCCGACCCCGCAATGGCTAGGCCGGATTGTCGACTCCTTTGGTCACCCCGTGGATGGGCTGGGGCCCCTGCCCCAGGGTGAGGTCGCCTATCCTTTGCGGGCCGCCCCGCCCTCCGCCCATACCCGCGCCCGCGTGGGTGACCGGCTGGATC
>DAITMY010000372.1:0-1547 GCA_036834925.1 Asticcacaulis sp. | reverse complement strand
ACGGCCTGACGGAGGTCATTCGCGAGCGGATGGCAAAGGCGCAAAAAAGCGAGCGACGGGCATGAACGGGGCCCGCGTGCCGACTTTCCCCCGACTTTTCTGGGCATCATTGGCGCAGCGGGTTCCCCCGGCGAGAAAATGGCCTTAAAGCCTGAAGGCGCAAACACGAAAAAGCCTTGTCACTTTTTCTATGCCTGTCCTAGGGTTGCGATGACCGTGATCCGCCCCTCCTGAACTGCGAAGAGAGCAAAGCTGTGAACGCACAAGATTTGGCCAAGGTTGAAAAGCACCTGCGTAAGACCTTTTGCAATGCTGAGATCACCATCAAGCCGCGCAAGCAAAAAGACTCAGGCGAAGTCTATATCGGCGAAGAGTTCGTCGGTGTCCTGTATCAAGACGAAGATGAAGATGGGTCTTACCTGTTTGAAATGGCCATTCTGGCTGAGGATCTGGACTAAGGTCCGGATCGATTGAGCGTCATGACCGAGCCGCACTATAGTCTGGCCCTGCTGTACGATCCGTTTTGCGGGTGGTGTTATGGCGCGACGCCCGGGCTGATGGCGCTGGCGGGGCGGCCCGATGTGCAGCTCGGGTTGATGCCGACCGGCTTGTTTGCCTTTGAAGAAGGTCGGCCGATGACGGCGGACTTTGCCGCCTATGCGTGGAGCAATGATCAGCGCATTTCCGTGCTAACCGGCCAGGTGTTCAGCGCGGCCTATCGTCAAAAGGTGCTCGAGGCGCCCGAGGGGATGTTTGACTCGGGCCCGGTAACCTTGGCGCTGACGGCCGTGGCGCTGGAAGATCCGGCGGCGGAATTACCGCTGCTGAAAGCGTTTCAGCAAGCGCGCTATGTCGAGGGGCTTGATACGGCCAAGCCCGAGATCGTCGAGGCGGTCTTGCGACGCAACGACCAAAACGCGGCGGCGGATCGCTATGCCGGGGATGATGAGGCGCTGAAACTGGCTGCGCGCCAGCGGCTAGACCAGGGCCAGCGTTTGCAACGGGCTGTGGGGGCCAAGGGCGTGCCCAGTCTCATTCTTCAGAGCTCAGACGGCTTGAGACTGATTAACGCCGGACGGCTTTATGGGCCGATTGAAGCTCTGATGGCCGCGCTCGTCGACTCTCAGAGCTCCGAAACCGTCTAGCGTTTAGAGCACGCCCAGCATTTCCGCGACCAGCGGATGACGGACGATATCGCGGTCCGCGAGTCGCACAACGGCGATATTTTCCATGGCCTCGAAGCGGTCGGCCACGTCCCCCAAGCCAGACAGGCCGGGCAAGAGGTCTGACTGGGCCGGGTCGCCTGTGACCACCATGGTCGAGTTCCATCCCAAACGGGTCAGCAGCATCTTGAGCTGGACGTAGGTGCAGTTTTGGGCCTCGTCGATCACGACAAAGGCGTTGTTGAGGGTGCGCCCCCGCATATAGCCCACCGGGGCGATTTCGATGGCGCCTTCGGCAATCAGGGCCTTGACCTTTTTCATCGACAGACGGTCGGTCAGGGCATCGTAAAGCGGGCGCAAATAGGGGGCGAGCTTGTCTTCCAT
>DAITMY010000371.1:0-1593 GCA_036834925.1 Asticcacaulis sp. | reverse complement strand
CCTCTGTCTCCTGCGGAGACATCTCCCCCCCCGAGGGAGAGAAGATAGAATTGTCTGAACCGGAAAGCTGAGGGGCATGACAGGCGGGTCCGCTCAGCCTATATCCCAGACATGACCGATACCCCCCCGACCGAACTGGTCAAGGATCGCCCCAGCCCCGGCAAGGTGCTGGCTGAACAGCTCGCCGAGTCTGCCCGTAAGCGCGATAAGAGCAAGGACCTGAAGCCGCTGATGCGCTTATGGCCCTATATGCGCCGCCAGTGGGGCGATGGCTTGCTGGCACTTCTGTTTATGCTGATCTCGACCAGCGCGACCCTGGCGCTGACGGCGGCGGTCAAGACACTGGTGGATCATCTGACGGCTGCCGATGCGGCCGCGGCAGATCAGGCCTTTGTGCTGGTCGGCTTGGTGACGCTGGTGCTCGGTATCGCCACGGCTCTGCGCTATTTCTTTGTCACCAAGGTGGGCGAGCGGGTGGTGGCCGACCTTCGGATCGACACCTATGCCCATGTGCTAAAACTGGATCCGGCATTTTTTATTCGGACGCGCACGGGCGAAGTGCTGTCACGGCTGACGACGGATGTGCAGCTGTTGGAAACCCTGACGACCACCTCGATCTCGCTGGCCTTGCGCAATGCGCTCAGCCTGATCGGCGGGCTGGCGCTGTTGCTGGTCGTTAGTCCGGGTCTGACCGGTCTGGTGCTGCTGATCTTTCCGGTCGTGCTTCTGCCCCTGTTTATCTTTGGCCGTCAGGTGGGCAAGCTGACCACCAAGACCCAGGATAAGTTTGCCGAGGCTGTGGGGGCTGCGGGCGAAAACCTCGATGCGCTTGAAACCGTCCAGGCGTTTGGCCGCGAGGCCTTGGCCAGCCAACGCTTTGCCGAGGCGGTCAATCTGGCGTTCAAGACCTCGGTCGTGCGCATGACCGCCCGGGCGGTGATGACGGCCATGGTCATTACGCTGATCTTTGGCGGTATCGTGGCTGTGCTGTGGCTCGGGGCCCAAGGGGTACGCAGCGGCGACATGAGCGTCGGCGCGTTGGTCCAATTCGTGTTTCTGTCGGTGCTGGTGGCCGGATCATTCGGCAACCTTGGGGAAACCTGGGGCGATGTGCAAAAAGCCGCCGGGGCCATGCAGCGGATCGGCGAGCTTTTGAGCTCCAAGCCCAACATTGCCCCGCCCGCGCATCCGGTGGCCCTGCCCGTCCCGGCACGCGGCGCGATCCGGTTCGAGGGAGTGAGCTTTGTCTATCCAGGCCGCCCGGATCTGACGGCGCTGCATGATTTCTCACTTGAGATCGCCCCCGGTGAGACCGTGGCCCTGGTGGGGCCTTCGGGCGCGGGCAAGTCGACAGTGTTCCGGCTGCTGCTGCGGTTCTATGATCCGATGGCAGGCCGGGTGCTGCTGGACGGCGTGGACCTCAAGGACGCCGATCCCGTCGATGTGCGCTCGCGTCTGTCGCTGGTGGCGCAAGATACGGCGCTGTTCTCTGGATCCGCGGCCGACAATATCCGCTTTGCGGCCGAAGGGGCCAGCGACGCCGACATCCGCACCGCCGCCACCCGGGCCCAGGCCCTTGGCTTTATCGAAGCC
>DAITMY010000370.1:0-1604 GCA_036834925.1 Asticcacaulis sp. | reverse complement strand
GCCGTTTTGGGGACGGTTGTCGGACAAGATCGGTCGCAAGCCCGTGTTGGTGGTGACCACCGGGTCCAATGTGTTGTTCTATATCCTGCTGGCGTTTGTGCCCGATATCACTTGGGCCATTGTCATCCGGTTGCTGAGTGGGCTGGGGGCGGGCAACATATCGACCATCCAGGGCTATGTGGCCGATGTCACCCCGCCGGAACAGCGGGCTGGGCGTATGGGCCTGATTGGGGCCGCCTTTGCCCTCGGCTTTATCGTCGGTCCGGCGATTGGCGGGTTTCTGGTCCAGGAGGGAGCGGGTCAGGTCGGGTTCCGTCTGCCCTTGTTCGTCGCGGCGGGCATGGCGGCCCTGGCCTGTCTCGGGGTGCTGGCCTTTGTCCAGGAAAGCCGGGTGAAGCATGATCGGCCCCAGCCGGACCTGAAACAGGCGATTGTCTTGGCGCGCCGTCATCCGGTGATCGGGCGGGTGATCCTGACCACCCTGTGCTACATGGGCGCGTTTGCCGGGATGGAGTCGACCTTCGGCCTCTGGGCCGAGGCCCGCTATGGCTGGCATGCCTTTGAGATTTCACTGTTGTTTGTCACCGTCGGGGTCACAGCGGCTTTGGTCCAGACGCTGGTGACCGGTCGGCTAGCCCGCCGCTTTGGCGAGGCCAAGGTGCTGGCCTTTGGCATGCTCGTGTTCGGCGGCTCGTTCCTGATCCAGAGTGTCAATGATCTTGTCTGGCTGGTGGCTCCAATCGTGGCCATTGGCACCTTTGGGCAGGCCCTGACCTTTCCCAACACGGCCGCCCTGATTTCCCGTTCCAGCTCACCGGACCAGCAGGGGGCGATGCTGGGGCTGAACATGGCGTCAGGGGCGGGCGCGCGCATTCTTGGGCCATTGATCGCCGGGGTGCTGTTCTCAAGCTTCGGACCCAATGCGCCGCTGATATTCGGGGCGCTGTTGACCTTGCCCGCCGCCTGGATGGCCCTGTCCGCCGGACGCGCCTTTGCCCGTCAGCAGAGAGACCGAGAGTCTCTCAACTTGCCATAAAAGTGTAACGCGCACGCGTTATGGCTTTGGGGTTCAGTGGGGGCGTGATGTCTTTATCTCTGTCGATCAGATCCGTTTGGGCGGGGCTTAAGGCCTCTGCTGTGGCCGTTGTGTTGCTTTGCGGGCTGACCGCTGAGCCGCTTAGGGCTCAGGACACCGAGCCTCAATCGCAGCCCCTCGCTGTCGCCGATTATGTGCGGGACCCACAACTCACCCACTTGGCCTTGTCTCCGGACGGGACGCGCCTGGCCTATCGGCTGGCTGCGGGGCCAAAACGTTTGTTGCTGGTGGCGGAACTCTCTGGAAAGCCGATCGCAAACTTTAATGTAGAGTCGCTCAAGACCCGATATCTCGAATGGGCCGATAACCGGTATTTAATTTTTAGCCGGTCTGAAACAGCTTTTCTTGAAATGTACGAGAAAAGCCGCAGTGAATTTTATCAAGATATTGTCATTGATACTGATCAGGCTAAGTTTCAAACCCTTCTGAAGGGCGTTGAAGGTGTTAATGAGGTCAGCGAAGACGATCTGATGTTCAGAATCGTCGACGGCAACACACGCGTCTACAC
>DAITMY010000369.1:0-1610 GCA_036834925.1 Asticcacaulis sp. | reverse complement strand
AGCTCGCCAGTCTGGCTCTGGTGCTGGTGGCCGCGGGCGGGCTGGCCGGGCTCGGGGCCGGTCTGTTCGGTGGCGGCGGCGGTACGGTGATCGTGCCGGCTCTGTTTTACGCCTTTTCGTTGCTGGGGCTGGGGGGCGCAGGCAATTTGCATGTGGCGGTCGGCTCGTCGCTGTTGGTGATTATCGCTACCAGCTGGACCAGCCTGAAGACCCACCAAGCCAGCGGGGCCGTCGATCAAGCGGTTTTGCGCGACTGGTTGCCCTGGATTGCGCTGGGTGCCCTGACGGGATCGGGGCTGGCGGCGCTGGCGCATAAGCAAACCTTGGCGGCGGTCTATGCTGTGGCGCTGATGATTGTGGCGGCCCAGATGGGACTGGCGCCTGCGGGCTGGACCCTGGCCAAGGATCTGCCGGGCGGCTGGCCGCGTCGGGGAATCGGCGGGCTGATCGGGACCTTGTCGGCGATGATGGGGATCGGCGGCGGGGCGCTTGGGGCCATGCTGATGACCCTGTGTAACCGGCCCATCCATCAGGCGGTGGCCACTGCGTCGGGCTTTGGGCTGGCCATCGGGATCCCGGCGACTTTAGGCTTTATCATCGGCGGCTGGGACGCGCCCGGCCGCCCGCCGGGATCGCTGGGCTATGTCAATATCCCCGCCGCGGTGCTGATGGGGCTTTTGACGACGCGGGTCGCCCCGTTTGGCGCACGGCTGGCGCACCGGATGAACAAGCGCACACTCAAGCGCGCCTTTGCCGTGTTTCTGGCGCTGACGGCCTTGTCGGTGGTGATCAAGACTTGGTTCTAGGGCCGGTTACGGATGCAGGGTCAGGGTCTGCTGGTCGGCTTCGAACCGGTCCAAGCGGCCCAGATAGCTCATGCCCAGCAGGGAGGCATTCAGCCCGTCCTCGATCACCAGCGCCGGAACAGATTCGATGCGCGCGCCACTGACGGTGACAAAGCTGAGGGTGACGGGGGCCGCGCGGGTCTCGCCCATGGCGGTAATCACGGGCTGATTAAAATTCAGCGCCGCCACATCCAGGCCGGCCTTGCGGGCATCGTCCGGGGTTAAGGCCACGGCGGTCGCCCCTGTATCGACCAGAAACCGGATCGGGCGACCGTTGACCGAACCTGTGGCCCAGAAATGCCCGTCTTCGGCCTTGTGGATTGGCGAGATCCCCGCTTGTGTTACGCTTGAAGTCGCCTTTCCCGGAAGCCGGGCTTCGGCCAAGGAGACTGAGCGATCAATGGCCAAAATACCCTGGGCGCACAAGAGAGACGCACACAGGGCCGCGCCCGTGATCAGGATAGGTTTCAGCATTCAGCACTCCGTACGCGCCTTTCTGGCCTCTGAACCTTAGCAGCAACGGGTTGTTATCCGTTTAAACAACAGGATGACTGAAACCTTAACGCCCGTATGCGGTTAAAAGCCGGTCTTTAAGCGCTCAGCGCGTGTGGCTAGCGTGTCCATAATTGCCTGTCGCTGACAGTCCGTGAGGTTGGCCCAGGTGGCGATTTCCTCGCCGGAGCGGTAGCAACCGAGACAGAGGCCGCTGGCGGGGTCAAGAAAACAGACCTTGATGCAGGGGGTCAGCACGGGGGAGTTCTGAGA
>DAITMY010000368.1:0-1665 GCA_036834925.1 Asticcacaulis sp. | reverse complement strand
CTTCATGACTGCCCTTGCATGAGGTGCCTTGATGCTTCAATGTGTTTGCGAAATACACCCTATGCGCGCGGGATAAATTTTTCCGCTTTTGCAGCGAAAGGTCCGTTGAGTTTTCCTGAACCCGGGCTTTAATCGAACTGACTTGCTTTGACGGGGCCGTGGCTTATGTCGGCAAACCAACTCTTGGGGCCACCCCATCAAAGGCGGGCGTTTGATGATCCGGTTTGAAACCGTTTCGAAGGTTTATACTTCCCGCGACCGCGAACAAACGGCGGTCGACTCTGTGACATTGACGCTGCCTAAGGGGCAGGTTTTTGGCGTGATCGGGGCATCGGGTGCGGGAAAATCCACCCTTGTGCGGCTTATCAACGGCCTTGAGCGCCCGACCTCTGGACGGGTCTGGGTTGATGGCGCGGATGTAATGGCTTTGTCGCCCCGGGACTTGTCAAAGCTGCGCCAGCGTATTGGTATGATCTTCCAACATTTCGGCTTGCTATCCTCCAAGACTGCCGCTGAGAATATCGCCTATGCCATGACCTTGGCGGGGGGCTATTCCGCTGACCAAATCCGCATGCGTGTGGCTCAGCTGCTGGACCGTGTTGGCCTGTCGGACCACGCCAACAAATATCCCGCCCAGTTGTCCGGAGGGCAAAAGCAGCGGGTTGGCATTGCTCGGGCACTGGCTAATTCTCCAGATATTTTGCTCTGTGATGAGGCCACGAGCGCGCTTGACCCCGAAGCAACCCACGAAATTTTAAAACTTATTCATGAGCTCAACCAAGAGCTTGGGCTAACGGTTGTCCTTATCACCCATGAAATGGATGTTGTCCGACAGGTGTGCGATCAGGTGGCCGTGATGGATAGGGGCCAGGTGGTCGAAAGCGGGGCCGTAGCCGATGTGTTCTTGCACCCCAAAACGGCCCTGACCCGTCAACTCCTCCAGGCGGACAGCCGCGACCAAATGCCAGACAGTCTACGCGTTGAAGGCGGTTTATATCGTCTGACCTTCTATGGGGCGCGTACGCTAGAGCCGGTGCTGTCTGATGTTTTCCGGACCTTGGATGTGCGTTTTACCATCCTGTCTGGACGGGTCAGCCAGATCAAAACCACCCCCTATGGCCAGTTGCATGTGGCTCTATCCGGGCCGGACAAAGATGTGGCCCTGACCCGGCTCCAGCAGTCGGATGTGATTGTGGAGGCCCTAGCATGAGCGATCCTCAGCAAACCTTTGCGGCATTTCAGCAAAAATTTGCCCCAAATGCAGACCCAGCGGAATTGCTTCAGGCGACTTTAGATACGCTGCTGATGCTGGGTGGGTCCTTGGCCCTGACTCTGGCGATTGGGCTGCCTCTGGGGGTGATCCTTTATTTAACAGCGCGTGGCCGTTTATTGGCCGCACCGGGCTTGCATGCCGGGCTGGGTTTGCTGGTCAATATCCTGCGGGCTGTGCCGTTTGTGATCCTGCTGATCCTGTTGATTCCGGTCACGGTGGCGCTCGTTGGGACGTCGCTAGGTGTTCAAGGGGCGATTGTCCCACTCGTGATCGGCACAGCCCCGTTCTTTGCTCGCTTGGTCGAAGCGGCTCTCAAGGAGGTCGATCCGGGCGTCATTGAGGCCAGCCAAGCCATGGGAGCCCGCCCACACCAAATCGTTCTGGGCACACTC
>DAITMY010000367.1:0-1697 GCA_036834925.1 Asticcacaulis sp. | reverse complement strand
CTAGTGTGGGCCTCGGTTTGTGGCCAAATGGTTTTACGGGTCCACGCGGACACTTGCTGGTCGGGTGTAAACAGGCAAAGGTCTGCCTGAATTCCAGCCTCAGAGAGTTGTATATCCAGATACCCTTGTTGGCCGCCGCGTGTTCGGTTGTTGGACAAGGTCGGTGCCACAAGCGTGAGTGGGCCGTCGGTGTCGGGTCCAAGGTGTCCGGCGAAAGCCTGATGGGCATGCCCACATAGGATAAGCTGGGTTCCTGCTTTGGAAAACGCCGCATGCGCCTCGCTGCCGCCTCGGGTTCGCCCTCTCACCCGGCTAAGCGGGGGGTCGATCAAAGGGTGGTGGCAGGCCAGGATTTTCCAGTGCGCTGAGCTATCTGACATGCGCTGACTTATGGTCCGTTGCTCGCCGGCCATAACCCGACCTAGCGACCAGTCCATTCTGAACTGCACGCCATGGGCCGTCCTGAGTCTAGCCAGAAAAAGGTTTTGCCATAGATCTCGCGGTGCCGCCGACCCGGGGAAAAGGCCCGTGTCTGGATCACTGAGGCGTCGAAACCGCCCGAATGGATCCAGTAGACGCAAAAGTGGGGAATAAACCGGAGTGTCATGATTGCCGGGCACGAGGCACGCAGGAACAGCCAGTTGGCTCAGATAGTCAAAGGCGCGCGCGACTTCGACGCGACGCGCGCTGTGGGTAATATCGCCGGTCAGGACGACGAGGTTCGGTTTTTCTTCAGCGACGCGCTCACGAAAGGCCGCAAGTGGGGCTGGGTCTTCCGCACCGAAGTGCAGATCGCTCGCATGGAATATACGCAAGGTTTCAGGGGAGCGTGACACAAGGAACCCCTTTATCATCTTCTCGCACAGTCAGTGCCTTGCCGAGTTGTAGGATTTCACCGTCAAGCATAGCCGTAATTTTATACCGACCACCGACTACCTTGAGCGCGTCAACTCTGAAAGTTTCCACAGATCGTGCTTCCTGCCATTGCCCAACCAGGGTGTTGGCTGCGAAATCGACAACGCAGCCCCAGTCCTGAAATTTAAGACTAACCGCTCTGAGGGGGTTTTGTCCTTGGATGGGGCACGTCATGGGGGCCGTGTCCGGTGACAAGCCGAGGACTTGTTCTACCGCGCCAAAGGCTAAAGCGAGGGCTTCAGCCTTATGCCAGCGTGTAAAGGGCGTATCTTCGGGACGGAAGCGAACCGATTTCTGAAAGGCTTTTCGCCACAGGAAGGATGCTGTGGACTGAAGTTTGCCCCATCGTGAGGCGCAGCGAATCGATTCGCGGATATCGGCCAGCCGAACCCAAGGCCCTATGGCCGCCGCAGCCAGAAAGATCTGGTCTCCAACCCGGCCAGCACTGAGGGGGCGCACTAGGCCGTTTGATAGGCTCTCAAGGGCCTCAATCAGCGTGCGTTTCGCAAAGACCCGTTGTGGGGTTACGTTCATCGTCCCGCCGGGAAGGGGAATAAGCGGGATCTGACGTTCGGCTGTTGCCTGGGCGACGCTGCGGATGGTGCCGTCCCCGCCCGCGGTCAAAATCATGTCGGGTTGGCTGGCGAGTGCGTCCTTAAGGGCCTCATCGAAGGACCCCTTGTCTCCGTGGACGCTCAGTTGAGCATGGGGCAATTGCTTGCGGATCTTGACGTGACCCCCAGCTTTCCTCCGGCTGGGATTAGAGCCGGGCGGTTGTTTTG
>DAITMY010000366.1:0-1702 GCA_036834925.1 Asticcacaulis sp. | reverse complement strand
ATCCTTGACTGAGGTTTCCGCCAAAGGTCGCTTTACACCAGAGCGGCGCAGGATCGAGATCCATCAGAGCCGTGCCCTTTTGGGCGGGGCTCCGGCGTCCGCGGTTGGATCCGTGTTTCAAAATGAGGAGGGCTGGCTTGGGGCCAAGTTGACGGCGCGCATCGATGGGGACGTCAGCCGTGATCAGGTCATGACCTTCTGGCCGACCCAGTTGGGCTTTCATGCGCGCTCAATGGTGCTGCGGATGGTGTCTGGCGGGCGCTATGCCAATCCGCGATTTACGCTGAATGTCCCGGCCGGTGGGTTCAACCGACTGACCAATGACTCGCTGAAGCTGGACTTTGATATTCGTGATGCCTCGGTCACCTATGATCCGCGCGCGCGGACGGTGGAAAAGGTCTCCGGGCATGGCGTCCTGGAGGGGGACCGGTTTCGCTTATTGCTGACCGGCGGTCAGATGGGGGCGGTTCGCGTCACGCGGGGCGAGGTGGATGTGCCGAGTTTCTCGAACTTTACCGAACCCACTCGGTTTAGCCTTAAGGCCGCCGGACCCATATCGCCCTTTCTGGTGATCGCAGACCAGATGACCGACGGTGCCCTGGCCCGCGAGGGGGTCAATCCGGATGATTTGACCGGAGCCACAGATTTCGCTCTGGATGTGCTTTGGGGCGGCAGCGGCCATAGCCCGGATCATCCGCGCGTTACCTATGCCGCCACTGTTCAGGATGGCCGTTACAAAACCCTGCTAGCCGGTGAGGACCTGACCGCCCGGTCGGTCCGGGTCGAGGGTAACGCGACGACGGGAGCCTTGCAAATCGTCGGGCTGGGCGCGCTGGGGCCCTATGCGGGGCTGATCGATTATCGTTTGATCCCGGGCGATGTGCGACAGCACATTGTGCTCGACGGGGCCGTGCCCGCCAGTTTGGTGGGCGGTGCGCCGTCGCGCCGAATTGCCTTCAAGGGCCGGTTCATCACCGATAAGACCCGTGGCCAAGGCACTCTGGACGCAGACATCTTTGGGGGGGCGCTCGCTTGGACCCTCGATAGGGGCCAGCTTCAGACCTTGCAAATTGACGGCAAGGCCCGGGCGCGGGGGCTACAATCCCATGGCCTGTCTTTGGTGGCCCGAATGCCGGAAACCTTCCCGGTCCGGTCCTCGATCGTACGCGCTGGGGCGATCTGGCGCGGAGCCCTTGATGCCGACGCCTTCTCGGGCGAAGTGGCCTATATTGGCGGGGCGAACCCGCGTGTGGTCTATCAGGCAGAACTGAGCCCCAAGGAAGCCGATGTGCTGGGGCTAGGGCGGCTACCGTTGTTCTCGGTTCCCCGGCGGGTGACCATCAACGCCGGGGCCACAGACCAAACCGGCGAGGCGATCATCAAGATTGACGGCCTGACAGCGACCCTTGGGTGGGATCAAACCGCCGAGGGCGAGCACCGTCGAAAGCTGACCACACGCCTGAGCGCTCAGGATCTGCTGGCCTTGGGTGTTCCGTCCCAGATGCGGTTTAAGACCCCCCTGGATGTCGAGACCTACTGGCAGGACTCGGACAAGGGGACAGCTGGCGTGATTCAATTCGCCGGAGCCGACCTGCGCTTTGTTGTGCCGCGCAATCTGGCGATCGAAAAGGCAAGGCTGTTTGGCACGCTGTCTTCGGATCTGATCCACCGGATGGGCCTTCCGCGTGGGGTCGAGCTGGAG
>DAITMY010000365.1:0-1727 GCA_036834925.1 Asticcacaulis sp. | reverse complement strand
ATTCCGATGATCGACATCGTGACCCGCGCCGAAAACCGTGCGGACGAGTTTGCTCAGCGAGCTAAGGCCTTGGCCGTGTCAGCGCCAGCCCATTTGAAACCCAAAGGTCAGGCCCCGTGTCTGAAAGTGCGGGGCGATATCGAGGTCAACATCTCCGATGTGATCTTTGATGCCACAGAAGCGGGTCGCAACAGCTGTCTGGATGCTGAGCGAGCCAGCCTCACCCTCACGCGCACCGAATGGCGCTACAGCGGCGATGAGTCGGCCCTGTCGGTCAGCGACGGCTACCTTGATTTACGCGACTCGGTGATCGCCGCAGAGACTCTAGGTGCCGCCATCCGGGCGGACCGGACAGTGCTTGACCTCGACCGTGTGACCATCGGTCGGGCCGCCGTGGCGCTCGATCTTATGCCCGACTCTGCGGAACAATCCGAAGTGGTGCAAAGCCAGTTCTTTGGCCGCCTATCGAATTCGGGCTTTGGCCCGCGCCCTGTCGGCGTGGTTCTGCGCGGATCCAGAAATGTTGGGGCCGTTTTCCTGCGTGATGTTCTGCTCGAAGGCTACGCCGAAGGCCTGATGGTCGAAGGCGGTCACCGTCTGGAGATGCTGGGCGGGCGGATCAATCGCGCGGAAAAAGGCTTGACCCTCTATAACGGACAGGTCCGCCTTGACGGCACCCTGATCCAGGCCAGCCTGATTGGCGCCATCCTGATGGCCGGTCAGGTCGAAATGCGCGGCGTCAACATGGACGGCGTCACCCAAGGCGGTGTGATCAGCCAGCCAGGCGTAGTTCTGACCCAATCGGAAACGGTCATCACCGGTCCGTTCTGTGAACCACAATTCCAAGCGCAGCGTGGCAGCTGGGGCAGCACTTCGGGCCGCTTCATCAACAAAGGCTTTGCCCGTGAATGGCGCTGCTCGGCCTATAGCTGGATCGACGGCTATCAGGCCTATACCAGCGGTGCGCGTTTTGATCCCACCATCCTTGGCTATCGCACCCAAGGCGGTAAGCGCTATCCGGTGGTGGTCCATAATGCCTATACCGGCAAGGACGGCTTTAGCGCCGCCAATCCCTATTACGACCGCAACGGGACTAAGCGCTGGTAATCAGACCGCGCCACAATCCGTTCGTCAAAAGACCTGGGGCCGGAGTACAAACTCCGGCCTCTTCGTTATGCACAAGATCAAACCGTTCAGGCCGCGCTGACGGGCGTACAGATCTCCACCAGATAGCCATCTGGATCACTGACATAGGCCACCGTCTGGCCCCAGGGCATCTCTTCCGGGCCTTGTTGATTTATGGCCCCAGCATCGATTGCCTTTTGCCAGGCCGCGGGAACATCATCGGTTTCTAGCGCAATCTCGAACACCGGCGCTTTCGGATCAGCCTTGGCCGGGGCCTTGCCCATGGACTGAAGCAGAGCGCGGGAACAGAAAGACAGTTTAGTCTCGCCAGTCACAAGCTCGCCCCAGTCCCCGCCTTCATGCAAGAACCCGCGCTGAAAACCAAAGGCCCGCTCGTAAAAAGCCAGGCTCGCCTCGACCTGTTCGACGTAAAAAATCGTGTAGCGTAATTTCATAATGGTCACCTCCTGTGCGGTTCTGCCAAAGTCGAATGACAGATCCTGTCAGTAACCGGTGACCATGATAAATTCCGCATCGCACACCTCGCCCACCTCCGCCCTTGAGCGGCGCTTAGGCGACATGATCCGCGCGCGTCTGCCCTT
>DAITMY010000364.1:0-1752 GCA_036834925.1 Asticcacaulis sp. | reverse complement strand
ATTTATTCAGGGGGTGAATACAAGCGTCCTGAATGACAGCTATAACAACAGCCTGAACGGGAAAACGCGTTATCCCGTGGTGGCGGATCCCGATACCACCGACCTACACCAGCTTCATGTCAGCTACGCAGGAGCGGCCCACAGCCTACAGATTGGTCGGTCGCGCAAGGTCTATGACAATGCCCGCTTTTTGGGGGACAACGGGTTTCGTCAGCAATCCCAGACCTTTGACGGCCTCTGGGGCCAAAGCAAGTTCGGTCAGGCCGAAGTTACCTATGGCTATCTGACCGGGGTTAATCGGGTATTCGGAAAAGACAGCCCTCAGGGCCAGTGGGACCTCGCCACGCCCTTTGTCGGGGTCAAGCTGCCGGTGACAAAAGCCCTGACGGCGCACGGCTTTGTCCTAGCTTATGATAATCAGGATTTGGCCAGCCAGTCGTCCTTGACCACCGCCCTTGGCCTCAGCGGACAATGGAGCCTGGACAAGGACACCAAGTTGACCGCCCGTGCCGATTGGGCGCGGCAATCCGACCATGCGGACAATCCAGCCCGATTTGATTTGGACTTTACGGCCCTTGATGTCGGCTTTCAGCATCAGCAAACCCAGATCGGCATGCTGCTGGAAAAACATGAGAGTAATGGCGTTCAGGCCTTTCAAACCCCTCTGGGAACACGCCGGGTCACCCTAGGCTGGTCCGATGCGATGCTGACCACACCGACGCAGGGGCTGATCAATCAGAAACTCTCTGTCCGCCAGGGGCTTACGGTCAAAAGCCTTCCTGGAAGCCTCAGCGCCTTTGCGGCCGTACAGCATTTTTCACCTGAACGCGGTCCTGGCCGCTATGGTCGCGAAATCGCGCTTGGCCTGACCCACAAGCTCAATGCCCACTGGAGCTGGGATGTGGCCTGGGCGGACTTCGACTCGAAATCCGTAGGTCTGCCTTCGCGGGACAAACTCTGGGTTTTTGTCACCTATAGCCGCTGAGACAGTCTTACAACGTCTTCAGCGGCGACAGCCCCGTGGGGGTCGCCTCACTGACAAAGCTGTTGGTTACGGTGGCGGTATAGTCGCGGCTGGTCAGGGTCGAGACCTCGATCCAGTCGCCGCGCACTTGCTCCGGCGTCAAGGTCACGCGGACATAGCCCTGAGCATCATTGCGGGCGGCGATCACGTCCGGGTTGGCGGCGACCACCGCATCCGAGACCTCGCGCGCGGACATGATCGCGCCGAAATTGACTCCGGGGCTCGTGATCCCCGGCGCGCCAAACTCGATCCCGGCCAAGGTCCCGTCAGACAAGGTCAAGTGATTGGCCCAGAGGCAGTGGCTATCCCCAGTCAGCACCACCGGACGCGCCCCCGCACGGCGGAACAGGTTCAACACACGCTCGCGCTCGACCGGATAGCCATCCCACGCATCGAGGTTGAACGGCAGACCGAGGCGGAACATACGGAAATAGCGGCGGGCCAGGGTCTTGATCTTGTCGCCGGCCAGCGCCAGCAGGCCCTCGACGAACAGCTCGCCCTTGATCTTGAGCACATCCGGCCCCTTGACCCGGGCCATGATCACTTGACTGCCGATCAGTTGCCAGACCACCCCGTCACGCGCGGCGGACTGGACTTCACCCGCCAGCCAGGCCCGCTGCTCCTGCCCCAGCAAGGCGCGGTTGGGATCGTTTAGCTTTTCTTTGAAAGCCCGGATCTCGACCGGGGTTTCGCCGGTTGACCCCGCCGGAAGGTCGGTGAGGTAATCG
>DAITMY010000363.1:0-1756 GCA_036834925.1 Asticcacaulis sp. | reverse complement strand
TCTACAATCTTATCTAGAGCTTGATGATATGACCAAATACTCACCCTATCCCAATCATCAGACTCACATAATGCGTCCGTTAATTTCCAAACAATATCATTAAATAAATTTCCATATTCCGGAACACCTGAAGGCAAAATATTAATAGCCTTAACTTCTTCAGGCCACAACAATCTAGTTTTCTCAAACAATAAAATTTTATCAAATATCATATGCAGCTAACCTTTTTAATTACACATCCAACGATCGCACCACCAGAAATGATAAGATCTCAATTTTCGTTGGTTGCTTTCCTGACTTTATCCCCGCCGCCCAGCAAAAACTCTTTGAGTAAATTTACAACTTTTTGGACAAAGTCTCTACGTCTTTATTGTCTATATGTACTTGATATCTCCTTAGGGGCTAAAGCTTATGGGAGAATATCAGGCATCTTAACCTTATCAACAACCTTCGTAAACGCCTTAAGCGACTCCCCCCCCAAAAAAAAGGAGCCGGTGGCGACGGCTCCTGACCGGTATGAACCGGCTTAGTCAAAGGTGATTGGACAGAAACGCAGAGCTTACTTCTGCGGCATCATCGACGAATGCAGGTGGTCGATCTTCCAGGCCCCGTCTTCGTAGCGATAGATGAAGCTGTAACGCGCCTTCACATCGGTCTTGGCCCCGGTATTGGGATCGGTCAGGGTCACCGTCCAGGTGCCGACGCGGCTGGCGGTCTTACAGTCCACTTCGGTGGTCGAGGTATTGATCACGCCGACCGGGCTGTTCTTGAGGAAGCCAACAAAATAGTCGTTGACGGCGGCCGGGGTCGTGCGCGGGTCATTGGCCACGGTGGCCAGCAGGACGGGTTCCTTGGTGAACAGCGCCGTCACCTTGGCCGGATCCTTTGTCGCCCACGCCGCGTTGAACTGAGCAAACAGGCTTTCAACCTGAGCAACGCTCGCCTTGGGGCACTTAGCCTTAGATTTAGCCAAGGCCGGACCAGCAAGCGTCAGCGAGGCGGCAACAAGCGCACCAACGGCCACAGTTTTGCACAGATTAGTTTTCATGATGTTCACATCCCTTCCCATATCAGGAAAATACTATCTGGGATAGGCCTGAGGTTATTCAAGGTATCGCTGTTGTTTTTTGAAAAATATGGCAGCTATACAGTACAAATGAATCCTACTATTCAAAGCGCTAATTTTTCAAATTCGTGACACTCATAGAGCGACGCTGTGGCGCACTTGCATCTTGTTCTGTCCAGCCCGCGTCAGACCTTAACTTAAGCCACAGAAAGGATTGCATCTCCGGCGCGAGGCGTTAACGATGCCCTAATGCGGATGCACAAGCGATCCGCGTGTATCGGGGTTTAGGGGGAGTAGCGTAAATGTCGAGTGCGCCGAATATCCGCGTCCAGGATCAATCCGCGAATGTGTTTGAGAATCGGGCCGCGATGCGTCTGATCTTGGCGCTCAGCCTGTGTGTCAGCCCCCTGCCCTTGATGGCCCAGCAGGCTCAGACAACAGACAAGCGCAACGCCGAGACTCTGGGCCAAAATCCGGGCCAAAATCCGAGCCCCTCGACCGCCAGACCGGTGGCTGAACCGCGTCCAGTTCTGGTCCGCCCGGAAGAGCCGCTTGATACCGCGCTTCGCTCGCTGCGTTCGTTTGGCCAGAGTGTTTCCGAACAGGCGGGCCGCGCTGCGGAATATGCCGCCGACGCCGTCAACGCCCGTCTGAACCCGGGCACGTCCCCGACGGCCTCCCCAGCGGACG
>DAITMY010000362.1:0-1771 GCA_036834925.1 Asticcacaulis sp. | reverse complement strand
GATCAGGCGCTAAGCCTGATCCGCGACGGGGCCGACTGGCTGGATGTGGGCGGTGAAAGCACCCGCCCGGGCGCAGAGCCGGTCAGCGAAACCGAAGAGCTTCAGCGTGTTCTGCCCGTGATCCGGGCGATCCGGGCGCGCTGGGACGGTCCCATCAGCATTGATACCCTCAAGCCGGCCGTTGCCGAAGCCGCCATCGCGGCGGGTGCAACCGCGTGGAATGATGTCACGGCGCTGGGCCATCCCGATAGCCCGGCCCTGGCGGCCCGCTTGGGTTGTCCGGTGTTCCTGATGCACATGCAGGGCGAGCCCCGCACGATGCAGCAGGCTCCAACCTATGATGATGTGGTCGCGGAGGTCGCGGATTATCTCGCCCAGAGGGCGGCTGTGGCGGTCCGGGCCGGGGTCGATCCGGGGCGGATCTGGCTCGATCCGGGCATCGGGTTCGGCAAGACCCTCGCGCATAACTTGGCTCTGTTGCAAAGGCTGCCGACCCTCAGCGCCCTGGGCTACCCTCTGCTCGTGGGGGCAAGCCGCAAGCGGATGATTGCCGACCTTGACCCATTGGCGACGACCACCACAGATCGCCTCGGCGGATCCTTGGCAGTGCATCTGCACGCCGCCCGCATGGGCGCGGCCATGGTCCGTGTCCATGATGTCTGCGAAACGGTCCAGGCCTTGCGGGTCCAATCCGCGCTCGAAACCGCAGCCAATTCTTGAGGCTCTCGTCACCGCGCCTGAATTCGTGTATAGCAGACTGCGATACATGGAGCTTCGCGTGACCCAACCTGCCGAAACACCATCTGAGCCTAAACGCGATGTCTCCGTCTCAATGCGGTTTCGCGATGAGGATCTTGGGATTATCGACCGGGGCGCGCGTCTACAAGGGCTGTCGCGGACCGAGTTTGTCCGGAGGGCGGCGCTCTATGATGCCCAGATGGCCATCCTGAACGAGACTCTGGTCCGTTTGTCGCCCGAAGATTTTGACCGGTTTATGCTCGCCTGCGAGGGGACGCCTGCGGATGCACCCGAGGCTATGCGGCGGCGTCTGTCACGGCCTGTTCCGTGGTTGGATCCGGAACGCGGATGATTGCCGCACCAGAGCTACTGACGGCTGACCACGATCTGTCCCGGTTTGACTGTGGCAAGCCCGTCTTGAATGATTGGTTGCGCACCTATGCTCTTGTGAATCAGGCCAAGGGCTTTACTCGGGTCATGGTCCTTAGGTCCCACCAAGAGGTGATCGGCTATTACGGTCTTGCGCCGACAGCCGTGCCGCCCCCTCATTTGCCCCGCAAGATTCGTACAGGACGTCCCCCGGATCCCATTCCGTGTCTTTTGATAGGTCAGCTGGCCATTGATCTGCGTTGCCGGGGTTTAGGGTACGGCAGTGCGCTCCTGCGACATGCTTTGGAGCGTTGCGTCTTAGCGTCTGACGTAATCGGGGGGCGCGCGGTGATGGTCCGCGCCATCGATAGCGATGCAGAAGCCTATTGGCGCAGCTGTGGGTTTGAACCCTCGCAACAAGATCGGTCGGTCTTATACCGGGCACTGGCGGATATTCGGGCCTGGCTGGAAACCGCATCCAAAGCCTGAGGCCCTCAGTTCACCGGCATGGTGATGTCAAACGCGGCGATCAGATCGGGGTTGCGCACCCAGAACCCGCCGCTGAGCGGATAGGTATCGGGCCGGATCGGATTAAAGGCGGCCGGAACCGGGGGCAGATAATGCAGTTCCCCATCCCGATAGCCCTGAAGTCGCAGGGTTATGC
>DAITMY010000361.1:0-1771 GCA_036834925.1 Asticcacaulis sp. | reverse complement strand
AGCCACGAGCGCGGACAAACGGGCCTGATACGCCCGAGCGGCCTCAATGCGAGCCGCTTCATCCAGTCGGGGGGCCGCCTTGACGACAAACGGCTCTTGCCAGTCGAGGCCGCATAGTCGAGCGGATTGGACCATCGGCATCAGGAACGCCTCAAGCGGGTGGCCATGATGGCCATCTGGGCCATAGGCCGACTGGTCCCCCCCAGTTGTCAGCGCTAACAAAAACGGCTTTCCCTCAAGCGCCATTTCGCCCCCGCCATAGGCAAAACCCTTTTGCCAAACGAGGTCGATCCATTCCTTGAGCATGGCCGGTGTGGCATACCAATAGATGGGATATTGCAGAACCAACGCCTTACACGTCTTGAGGCGCATCTGCTCGGCGGGCACATCGATCGTGAAGTCGGGATAGCTTTCATAGAGATCATGAACGCTAACTCCGGCAACCGCGCGCGCCGCCTCTGCGAGCACCGGATTGGTCCGGGCATGCTCCAGCGTCGGATGGGCCAAAATCACCAGTACATCAGACACGTACGCTCCCCCGCTTATTCGGCCCCAGACAAGCAGAAAAAAACGCCCGAGACTACCGTCCCGGACGTTTTTATTGCTCAGCAAAGGCGTTTTTATTTCATGGCAAAAACCTAGACTTAGCCTAAGCTTTACTTTTGAGCGTTGTGGCGCTCAATGCCTTCCTGGATCAGCGCAGCCGCTTTTTCAGCATTGGCCCAGCCCGTGATGTTGGTCTTTTTGTTTTCCAGATCTTTGTAACGTTCAAAGAAGTGCGAAATCTGGTCCAGCAGGATTTGCGGCAGCTGGTCGTAATTGGTCACGTCGTTATAGAACGGGTGCAGCTTGTTGACCGGCACGGCGAGGATCTTTTCGTCTTCGCCCTTTTCATCCGTCATGATCAGAACGCCGACCGGACGCACGCGGATCACCGAACCGGCCATCACCGGGGTCGGGGCGATCACCAGCACGTCGCACGGGTCGCCATCACCGCCCAAGGTATGCGGCACGAAACCATAGTTGCCCGGATAATACATGGCCGTGTGCAGGAAACGGTCCACAAACAGGGCCCCCGAGTCCTTATCCATTTCATATTTCACCGGCAGACCCCCTTGTGGGATCTCGATAATCACGTTGATGTCCCAAGGGGCGTTGGCACCGATCGAAATCTTATCAATGTTCATAGTGGCTCTCTTTAACAGGGCAGATAGCGATGGGCTGCTCTTAAGCGTTCCAGCGCGGACGCACAAGCAAGGAGCGGGATCCAACGGCCCTGAAACGCGCTTTCATGATTGCGAAGACGGACGAAGGCCCTAGTGTAACCCCATGACAACTCTGAACTGGATTGCTTTTGGGATCTTTGCGGTTTGCTGGCTGGGTTATGAGCCGGTGGTGCAATGGCTTGCGCGCTATCGCGGTCTGTCGTCCAAGGATCTGAGCGTGATCCGCGCGGGCTGGATGCAGCAAGCCGTGATCCGCGATATCAAACTGGTGGACAGCAACCTTCTGGGGCATGGGATTAATTCGGCTTCGTTTTTTGCGTCCGCCAACCTGATCCTGATCGCCGCCGTGGGCGGGGCCTTGTTCAGCGGAGAAATGTCGCTGCGGACCGTCAAGGAACTGGGGATCGACACCTCGTCCAGTCGCCTGTTCGAGCTGAAGCTCGCCTTGGTGACGGTCTGTCTGGTCCGGGGCTTGCTGGATTTCATCTGGGCGATCCGCCAGATGAACTATTGCGTCGCCGGGATTGGTGCGACCCCCGAGGATC
>DAITMY010000360.1:0-1775 GCA_036834925.1 Asticcacaulis sp. | reverse complement strand
TTGGCGCAGGGTCTCGGCGGCCTTGCGGGCAGCGCGCCATTCGGCAAAGGCGCGGCGGCAGGTCTCGACCAAGCCGCCCAACTGGCCATAGCAGTCGAGCAAGGCGCCGTGGGTGCGCGGGTCCAGAAGGCCGACCGTCTCGTGCTGGCCATGCACTTCGAGCAGCAAGGTGCCGAGGTCGCGCAGCACCCCGACACTGACGCTTTGGTCATTGACATAGGCCTTGGAGCGGCCATCGGCCCCGACCTGGCGGCGCAGCACCAGATCTTCGGACGGATCCGCGCTCAGCCCCCGCTCGGTCAGACAGGCCCAGACCCCATGCCCCGACGGCGGACAGAAAATCGCGGTAGCCACGGCGACCCTGGCCCCGGACCGTACCAGACCCGCATCGGCGCGCTGGCCGGTCGCAAGGCCGAGGGCATCGAGAATGATCGACTTGCCGGCCCCGGTTTCCCCGGTCAGCACCGTCAGCCCGGCCCCGAAATCGAGATCAAGACTTTCGACCAGCACAATATCGCGGATCGACAGGCTGCTGAGCAACGGCGTTGGGGCGATCATTGGACGATCAGCAGCGTTCGACATGAGACCCGGACCACTCCTGTGTATCCCCGGCACGCGCGTTCATCAGAACAAATCCGGTACATACCTCGGGCGGATAAAAGCCCCGAATCACGCCGGGCGCAAGAGCAGGCTGGGTGTGGGGTGGCGATCAAAAAAATAGATAGACATTTAACTATTTAGTTTATAATTGAATGATGGACATAGTTTTTGACGCCCTCGCCTCCCTGCCTCGACGCAAGATCCTCGCTTACATTTCAGAAACTGAAATGACAGCCGGACAGATTGCCGATCGATTTGAAATGAGCAAACCTGCCATATCAAAGCATTTATCCATTTTGGAGAACGCAGGATTGATCATTGGCGAGAAACGAGGTCAGTATATTTACTACTCTTTAGTTAGCAACAATCTTATTAATACACTAAATAACTTTGTTCAACAGGTCTGCCCTGTTGCGCACCCCTTGCACCAAGAAAGTAAATCTTTGAAGTCTAACTTAATAGATAATGGAGATTAGACTATGGATTGGTCTATCGGCTCAGAACGCATTCATGCCATCCCATCGACCAGTGCCGAACTCGGCACCGTTCGCTGGTCGCCGGTTAAGTCCATTTGGATTGGTTCTCACACCCTTGCCGCCCTTATACTCGGACCCCTATTTTTTAGCTGGGACGCCTTAGCGGTTTTCCTGATACTGACCGGCCTGACCTTATGCGCGGGCCACTCGGTTGGTATGCATCGTCGCTTTATTCACAATAGCTTTGAATGTCCCAAGTGGCTTGAGTACGCCTTAGTCTATCTGGGGGTACTCGTCGGAATGGCTGGCCCCTTTGGCATGATGCACCAGCATGACCTGAGAGACTGGGCTCAGCGCCAATCGCGGTGTCACGACTATCTTAAGCATGGTCGAAGTCTGTTCGAAGATGGGTGGTGGCAATTACATTGCGATCTTCAGCTGAAAAACGGCCCGACATTTACCCCTGAACACGCAATACGAAATAGCCGCTTTTATAATTGGCTAGAGCAAACGTGGATACTTCAGCAAATTCCAGTTGGACTCTTGCTTTTTATATGCGGCGGTTGGGATTGGGTTATCTGGGGCATCTGCGCGCGTGTCAGCATTAGCGTAACCGGCCATTGGTTGGTTGGATACTTTGCGCACAATCACGGGCCACGCCGTTGGCACGTCAAGGGCGCTGGTGTTCAGGGTTACGAC
>DAITMY010000359.1:0-1783 GCA_036834925.1 Asticcacaulis sp. | reverse complement strand
TCTATCCCCCGCGCGGATTTGTCTGGTCTGGCGTGACCCTCAGCGGTCACGATATCCGTTATGGCGTGGCGGCTCCGCCGGTGCGACCGCGCGGCCATGTCCTGATTCTCAGCCCCTTTGGCACCCCGGCCGAAGTGAATTTTGAGCTGGCCTCGACCCTGATGCAGCCGGGACCGAAGGGAGCAGGTGGTGCGACGGTTTGGTTGCTCGATTTGCCAGGCAGTGGCGGCAGCAGCCGTTTACCCGGCCCGGTGCCCAAAGACTATTTCACCAAGTTAGCCCCTGAGAGTGTCAGCGCCTTCATACGCGATGTGATTCGTCCGACGAAGGCCATGCCTCTAACACTTGTGGCTTATGGCGATGCGGCGGATTTGGCTTTTTCCCCATCACTGAACCTCCCCGCAGAGAGTCGACGGATCGTCTGGAACACGCGGCTGGGAACGGGCCGGATCGCCGCAAAAACAACAGAGCCTTGGGCTCGTAAAGCCATATCTAAACCTGTGCGCCGAAGGGATCTGCCCATGGCTTGGCAGATTGCTAATCCAGACTTACGGCAGCCGTCGCATGGACCGGATTACAGTCTCGCACTCAATGCCCTGCAACTTGAGAGCCGTCAGCTCTCGCACCTTAAACGTATAAGGACACAGACTTTATGGATTCTCACTGACGATGAGTTCAAATCTGACGGTCGTTTGTGTCGAAATATTCCCAGCTGCCACGTCTTTAAACTTGAGGCGCCCCAGTTTGCGATCGAATCGGGTCCGTTTCACCTCTGGGATGATGATTTGGCGCGACAAACGGTAATGACCCCAATCTTGGATTTCCGTGCTCTGGCCGAGTAGTCGTCAACTTATAGCCTGAGGCTTTTCACCCGCCTCCAAGGCTATGCTCAGGCTTAGCTAAATCTTAGTGATTTGTAGTAATATAGGATTATCTCCCCTAAGCGCATATAAAGATATGATGGCAAGATCCGTTCTAAATCGTTTTGCTCGAAATGACACCGGTAACATCGCTGTCACCTTTGCCTTATCGGCGACGGTCCTCGTCGCCCTTGCGGGGGGCACGATCGATTTTTCAGTGGCCCATGATACTCAGCGCAGATTGCAGGAGGCTCTTGATGTCTCAGTTCTTTCAGGATTGCGATATGAGCAATCAACCCGATCCGAAAATGCGACCCGTATCTTTCGCGCCAGTGTCGGTAATGCCTTAAGCATTACCCCGAACTATACAACGGATAAAACCAGCCTCACTGGCAAAGTATCCTATCAGAGCCCGACCGTGTTTCTGGGCTTAATTGGTGTCAAATCTCTGGGCGTTCAAGTAACGTCTACAGCGGTGGGAACAGCCACCAAAAGCGGCCCGTGTATCCAAGTTCTTGACCCGACCGCAAATCAATCCCTGTTAGTCAATTCCGGTGCCAATGTTATAGCACCAGACTGCGAAATTCAGGTCAGATCAACCGCTAATCCCGCGGCTATATTCAATTCTGGCTCAAAGCTAAATTTCTCAAAGGTCTGTGTAGAAGGTAAAAGTGTCATTCAAAATGCCACGAGTGTTAGTGGTTTGAGCTTAAGCTGCAACACGGAACCAGATGCCTGGTTATCATCTATTCCCGCAGTCGCATCCAGTCCTTGCACCACGTCTAATGGGAATTTTGACGGGGCCACAGTCAACTTATCCCCGGGGGTCTACTGCGGGTGGTTCAACTTTAACAACGGCACCGCCAATGTAAACTTTGCCCCGGTGACGTGACCCCCAGCTTTCCTCCGGCTGGGATTAGAGC
>DAITMY010000358.1:0-1812 GCA_036834925.1 Asticcacaulis sp. | reverse complement strand
GCTTGACAGGGGCATGGGGCTCTCGGCCCGGTCTGTCGACGGCATCTTCTTCACGTGTGACGCTTGCATGACGCTTTTATTAACTACTGACTAATTGTCGCCCTGGGAAGGCTATTTCGTCAATGCGGGCGGGAACCTAGCCCCAGAGCGTAGCCTGAGGCGGAAAGATCACAGATCCGTCGTAAACCAGACCCGGATGACGATCTTGTTTCAATAGCAACGGGCCGTCTAAATCAATCACTTGCGCGTACTGAGCGAATAAAAAAGCGGGGGCCATGGCCAAGGATGTCCCAACCATACAACCCGCCATAACGGTCATGCCTAAGGCTCTCGCATCTCGGGTAAGCGCTAGCGCTTCAGTCAGACCCCCAGATTTATCGAGCTTCACATTCAGGGCTTGATAGCGTCGGGCTATAGACGCCAGCTCATACCGGGTATGCACGCTTTCGTCCGCGCACAGGGGAACCGGCGTCTCAAAGCCCTCCAGTTCGGCATCTTCAGCGGCGGGCAGGGGCTGCTCCATCAGATCCACCCCTAGGCGGGCGCAGTCTGGCAAAATCCGGCGCAGGCTGTCGAGGTTGAGGCCTTCGTTCGCATCCACGATCAGACGGCTATGGGGGGCATGACGTCGAACCGCTTCGATCCGGTCCAGATCGTCCGGCCCACCGATCTTGAGCTTGAGCAGGGGGCGAAACGCAGCCTGAGCCGCCTGTTGCCCCATGGCCTCGGGTGTGTCGAGCGACAGGGTGAAGGCGGTGGTCAGGGGCTTCAGCGCTTCCAGCCCCGCCGCCTGCCTGGCCGGGATGCCGTTTTGCTTGGCCTCGAGGTCCCAGAGGGCGCAATCCAGCGCGTTTCGGGCCGCTCCGGCGGGCAAGAGACGTTGCAGGGTGGCGCGGTCGAGGCCGGATTCGATCCGATCGCGGACGGACTCGATCTGCGCCAGAACCGTGGCCGGACTTTCGCCGTAACGGCCATAGGGGACCGATTCTGCCTGTCCTGTGTGACCGTCCTTGTGGAGGTGCACAACGATCACCCGCGCCTCCGTCTTGGCTCCCCGCGCAATGACAAAGCGTCCGGCAATCGGCCAAGCCTCTTCGGATACCACTAATTGGACGCGGGACATGGGTCGGCTCCGGTAAAACAACGCCCCGGTCCTGATGGGCCGGGGGGCTCTTTAAGCCAGATCACTGAGGGCGGTGTCTACCAGAAGGAAGATTCGGCCCGCATCACTGACCAGCAGCTGGCGTAGCTGTTCGCCTGTCGTGTCTACCCTAAGCACGGCCTCAAGGGTCCGCTCATTGGCTTGGATAAAGGTTTCCGCCTGATCGCGCAGAGTACGGTCGGTCATCATCCGCCGCGCCAGACGCCGGATCGCCGCAGGCGCCACCCGGCGCACGGTGGCCCGCGCGCCATCATCATCGCCGTCAAGGATCAGCTCGACACAGTCTTCGACGCGGGCGCGGTTCAGCAGCGCATGAGGATCGATGCCCATGGCGCTGATATTATTCATAAAACGCGGGTCTGCTTCGAGGCTGTCGCGCGGGGTTTCGCGGACGGGATCCCGCGTCGTTGCGGCCCGATCCTCGGCCCGACCTTCCAGACCATTGAGCAGATCCCGCCAGGACCAGCCCTCTGCCGGCGCTTCGGGTTCTGTGGGCGTGACATCCACGGGGGTCATTCGCAGGCGCTGCTGACGCGGGGCCGGATCGGCAGCGGGCTCTGGCCGTGCCGCTGCGGGCCTTGATGGCTCTGAACGGACGGGGTCTGGACGCGATTCAGCACGGGGGGCTTCCGGACGTCGCGCATAGAGGC
>DAITMY010000357.1:0-1814 GCA_036834925.1 Asticcacaulis sp. | reverse complement strand
TCCATAATGAGCCCGAAACCATGACCCATCTGGGCGGGGTTGCGCCCCGGGCGGTGGTCTGGCGCAGCTTTCGCTCCATGGCGGGCAGCTGGGCGCTGGACGGCTTTTCGATGTTCTCGGTGATCGAAAAAAGCACGGGGCAATGGATCGGACGGATTGGGCCGCTGTTCCCCGAGGGCTGGCCCGCCCGTGAAGTGGGCTGGGGGCTGATCAAGGCTGCAACCGGCAAGGGCTATGCGGTCGAGGCGGCGGTGGCCACCATGGACTATGCCGTCGAGGTGCTGGGCTGGACGGATGTGATCCATACCATTGCGCCGGATAATATCGGCTCCCAGGCCGTGGCGCGAAAGCTGGGGTCGGTCAATCGTGGCCCCGGGCATTTGCCTGCCCCCTACGAAGGCATAGCGGTCGATATCTGGGGCCAGACCGCCGAGGACTGGCGGATCAACCGCGCCCAGTTTGCCGCTCAGTCGTGAAACCAGCCGTCGTCGCGTAAAGCCCGGACATAGGTGCGGCTGACAGGAGCCAGCAGGCCGGACTTCAGCGTCAGGGTGACCTTGCCCTCCTGGCGTTCGGCCCCGACGATGGCTTCTCGGGCGACCCACCAGGAGCGGTGGGTCCGCGCCCCGGCAATACCCGACAGCTCACCGACAGCATCCCCAAGGCGCATCAGGATCAGGTGTTCACCCACGCTCGTATGGACTCGCAAATAATGGTCTTCGGCGCTGACGGCATAGAGCTCAGCGGACTGGAACTTAAAGGGTAATCGTGCTCGAAACCGCTCCGCGCCTTCGGTCAGCGGGGCGATTGCCGGAGTCTCGGGGGTTCCCTTGGGAGGACCCGATGTTTCAATCGGTCGCCGCTCACTGAGATAGGTCAGGCCTGCAATGACGACCGTGACCGTCAGGGTCGGTAAGAAAAAAAATGTGATCTCACTATAAAAACTTGCGGCGCGCCCGAACCATAAATTGGTCAGCCACCAGATCGCCACAGACAGGGGCGGGGTCACGCTGAGGCAAATGACCACAAACTCAATCGCCGGCCAGCGATTGAACCAGCCGGTGCGCTCGATCGCCCAGGCGATGCCGACCGCCAGAAACGTGCCGCACAGACCCATGGCCACCCAATAGGTCAAGCGATGCAGGAACGGGAGGTTATGCGTCCCAAACGCTCCAGCCAGACTGAGCACCAGTGCGACGGCCAAGGTGATCACGAAGGCGCGGATCTGATCCCGCATGCAAGGCAGCAGGCCTTTCGGGCCGGTTATTGGCGAAGCGTGAGCCGTCTGATCCGGCATTTCACGAATTGGCCTGCTCACCTGACGTATCCCCGCCCCCGTTCTGTTCGCTCTGGCTTAGACCGGCCCCCAGTTGAACGCAATGTCCAGCCAAGGGAGCCTGTTTCCATGTCATCGCATGCCCGCCAGATTTTTGCTCAATTCGTCAGCGGCCTCGCTCTTTTGACCGCCGTTGTTTTCGTCGCCGCTCTGGTTTCCGGGGTTCCGTTAAAAGTCATCCTGGGATGGGTCAGTCTTTCGGCCTATAGCCAACCGCACTGGCCGGATCTGTCGGTGTTGGCCCGCGCCAGTTTGCCGGTCCAGATCCATGTGGCTACTGCCGTTGGGGCTTTTGCTATTGGCCTGCTCCAGTTCATTGGTCCAAAGGGGGCTACGGTTCATCGTGTTTTGGGCTGGAGCTGGTGTGTGTTGATGCTGATCACAGCCGTCTCCAGCTTCTGGATCGTCGGCCTCAATGGCAAGATGTATAGCCCGATCCATGGGCTGTCGGCCTTGACCGTGATTGCCGTGCCCGGGG
>DAITMY010000356.1:0-1842 GCA_036834925.1 Asticcacaulis sp. | reverse complement strand
CTCGACAGCCACCCGTGGATCCGCACGCAAAGCGGCCCGATGGTGCGGTATAGCCGCGCTGGGGCGCAGGTGATCCTGGCAGAAGCCCGGCTTGAGGGGGCCGAGGCCCTAACCCCGCTCGCCTTGGTGCGCGAGGGGGATGCCCCTGAGCAGATGGCGGCCTTTGCCTTTCCGGTTTCGGCGCTGAAAAGCCTTGCGATGCTTGATCCGCGCGAGGATCTGGCGCTCGAATTTGACACCCAGAGCGGCACCCTCAGCCTGCCGATCGAGACGGGCCAGTTTGCCCCCGGCCTCGCCTTTATGGGCTTGCCGCCGATTATGATGGTGCGTCACCGCTAGGGTTGGAAAAGGGCGTTTCGGCGGCCGACTTTTTCGCCGCACGCTCTTGCGCCTCACGCGCCCGGCTCTCGGCCATCTTGGCCAGCACGCGACCGCGTCCCGCCGACAGCGCCCGGATCACCCCGCGAAAGGTGCGCACTTCTTGCTCGGTCAACTGTGCCCGCCCCAACGCAATGCGCAGGTTACGCACCATCGAGCTTTTCTTAGCATCGGGAAAAAAGAACCCGGCGGCATCGAGTTCGGCCTCCAGATGCTCATAAAGGCCCAGCATCAGGGCTTGCGAGGCTGGCGGCTCGATGTTGTGGGAAAAAGCGGCGCTGGGGGCCGCTTGGACCGTCAGGCGCCACTCATAGGCCAGCAAATTCACCGCCTGGGCCAGATTGAGCGAGTGAAAGCGTGGATCGACGGGGATGGTGACAATGGCGTGGCTGAGCGCCAGATCATCGCTTTCCAGCCCCGCCCGCTCGGCCCCGAACAACAGACCACAGCGCAGGCCCTGCGCCGTGCGCGTCGCGGCATCGGCGGCGGCTTCGCGCGGGGTGATCACCGGCAATTGCGTCTCACGCGGACGGGCCGTGGTGGCATAGACCTGATGCAGGTCCGCAACCGCCGCCTCAAGGGTCTCGTACACCTTAACGCCCTCCAGCACCCAATCGGCCCCGGAGGCGCTGGCCCAGGCCCGATCCTGCGGCCAGCCGTCACGCGGCGCGACAAGGCGCAGGTCCGACAGGCCGAAATTGGCCATCACCCGCGCCACCGCGCCAATATTTTCGGCCAGTTGCGGACGGTTCAGCAGCACACAGGGCGGAAGCGCCGAGGCGGTCGCCGTCTCATAAATCACATCATCGGTCATAGCTGCCATGTAGGCCCGCTCTGAGGCCCTGACAAGCGCGGGGTGTGGGGCCGGCAGCGCGGATCATTTGACAAGGTTTATCCCGCGTGGCCTAGTGTCCTTTGTCCGCGGACAGGGGACAGCAAGCGGTGCAACATAGGATAACGAAATTCTAGAGCCCCCCTGTTTCTCCTCCCCTTTTCAAGGGGAGGTGCACCAGTATGGGGCGGAGGGGATCAACGCCGTAGGATACCCCTCCGGCCTTTCAGGCCACCTCCCCCCAAGGCGGGGAGGAGAAAACGCACGCCCTGAACGTATAGCCCCCGACTTATCCCCGCCTCGCAAAATGCCTGCACACTGGACCGTGTGAACCGAGAGGGGGAGGACAGATCATGATCGAGACAGCCATGGACGCGTTCAGAGCGCGGCTGGAGGAACAGGTGGAGCGGGCGGTCGCCGCGCTGGAGGCCCAGCCCGCCCCGAAAACTCTGGCGGAGATCCAGGGGGTCAGTCGCTGCGTGATCGGTCTGGCCCGCGCCTTTGTGCTGGTCTCGCGCCTTCAGGCCGAAAAGGCAGACACAGCAAGCCCCCGCATGGCGCATACGCCGCGTGCCCTCGCCGCCCCGTCCGTCAAGGCCGAACCCCCTCTGGCATCCCAAGCCCCCATGAGC
>DAITMY010000355.1:0-1856 GCA_036834925.1 Asticcacaulis sp. | reverse complement strand
GGCGGTACAAGGGGGCGGGCGGGTTCGCTCGCGGACTGTGTGCGGGATCTGGGTGATTCGCCTGTCAGCCTGCTGATCGGGCCTGAGGGCGGTTTTGATCCCCAGGAAAGGGCCATTCTTCGCGGACTGTCTTTTGTACGCCCGGTGACCCTCGGTCCCCGGATTTTACGGGCAGACACGGCGGCAATTGCGGCCTTGAGTGTCCTTCAGGCTATAAATGGTGACTGGAACTGTGACAGAAGGGCTTGAGCCGGAACGCATCCTGCCCCATCTGTGCCTCACCCTGACCCTAAAGGTTTTGCGGGAATTGTCCCCAAAGCCCCCATCTCGCGGGAGACAAGCATGTCAGACGCCAAATTTTCGGACCGCTCTCTGACAAGGGCGGATCTCATTGGCTACATCGCGTCGGGCGAAAAGCCGCGTGAAGACTGGCGGATTGGGGCGGAACACGAGAAATTTGCTTTTGATCGCCAGACCTTGGCCCGTGTGCCTTATGAGGGCCCAAGCGGCATCAAGGCCATGCTCGAAGGTCTGATGCGCTTTGGCTGGACGGGTGTTTATGAAGGCGAGCACCTGATCGCGCTAGAGCGGGGCGGGGCCTCGGTCAGCCTTGAGCCCGGCGGCCAGTTTGAACTGTCCGGTGCGCCGCTTGAAACCATCCACGAGATCTGTTCGGAAACGGGGACGCACCTTACGGAAGTGCGCGAGGTCGCCGATGAGCTGGGCCTGGGGTTCTTGGGGCTGGGCTTCTCGCCGCTTTGGAGCCGTGACGAGACCCCGGTGATGCCCAAGGGCCGCTATAAGATCATGCGGGCCTATATGCCGAAAAAAGGCAACCTCGGCCTCGATATGATGCTGCGGACCTGTACGGTGCAGTCCAATCTCGATTTCGCCAGTGAAGCGGACATGGTCCACAAGTTCCGGGTGTCGCTGGCCTTACAACCGGTGGCGACGGCGCTGTTTGCCAATTCCCCCTTCACCGAGGGTAAGCCCAATGGCTTCCTGTCCGCGCGCGCCAATGTCTGGACCGATACCGATCCGGACCGCACGGGGATGCTCGATTTCGTGTTTGAAGACGGCTTTGGCTACGAACGATACGTGGACTATGCGCTCGATGTGCCGATGTATTTCGTCAAGCGCGAGGACTATATCGATGCCTCCGGCCAGTCGTTCCGCGCCTTTATGGACGGACAGCTTCCAGCCTTGCTGGGGGCGGTGCCGACGATGAAGGATTGGGCGGATCATCTGACCACCTTGTTCCCGGAAGTGCGGTTGAAAAAATACCTTGAAATGCGGGGGGCGGATGCCGGGCCGTGGAGCCGGATCTGTGCGCTTCAGGCCTTCTGGGTCGGTCTGCTTTATGATGAGGCCGCCTTGGACGCCGCCTGGCAGCTGTGCCGGAACTGGACCTCCGAGGATCGTCGCGCGCTTCGGGCTGATGCCGCGCGGATTGGTCTGAAGGCGACCGTTAAAGGCCGCTCGCTGCAAGATCTTGCCAAGGATCTGGTGGCTTTGGCCCGGCAGGGGCTCAAGCGTCGGGCGCGCTTCTCAGGCGGTCTGGTCGATGAAACCGGCTATCTGGCTGAGCTGGAAGCGATTGCCGAGTCCGGTGTTACCCCGGCAGATACCCTGCTGTCTCTTTATCATGGGGCGTGGAACGGCGACGTGCGCAAAGCCTATGAGCAGTTCGCGTACTAATTTGCGTTCTCTGAGGATCAAATTCCCTTATAGACGTTGTTGACTTGCCAAATGACGGTGAAGCTGTTTCTGTCGACACCTTAATTGACCTTTAAGAAAAGGCCTGCTGATGCAACGGCTGGCCGGGACAGAAACGCAAAGGCCAGTCCTATGAACAT
>DAITMY010000354.1:0-1863 GCA_036834925.1 Asticcacaulis sp. | reverse complement strand
GTAATAGGCCAGGGCCGAGCCCACCGACACCACCGGCGGGGTCGAAGACGGGTCCGGACGCAGGCGCAAATCAACCCGGAACACATAGCCATCGGCCGTGCGGTCGCTCAACAGGTTCGTGAACAGCTGGGCCAGACGATTGACCACGCCCTGCCCTTCGACCCCGGGCTTAAGCGGCAGGCGCTCAGGCTCGAAAAAGAACGTCACGTCGATGTCGCTGGAATAGTTCAGCTCAAACGCCCCGTGCTTGCCCATGGCCAAGGCAAACAGGCCCGGCACGGGTCCGGCGTCAGGATCTTCGCCAATGACCGGGGTCAGTCGGCCCTTGTCCTGTTCCTGAAGCGCCGCAATCCGAAGCGCGGCCCGGCAGCAGGCATCGGCAAACCGGGTCAGGGCGCCCGTCACCTGATCCAGCCCCCAGACCCCGCCCAGGTCGGCCAGCGCCGTCAGCAGATGCAGTTCCCCCTTAAGCTGGCGCAGGCGCTTTTTGCTGATCTCAAGGGTTTCCGGAATGGCTTCGAGCGTGGCGACATCCAAAAGGATCGCTTCGAGGCGAGTTTCCGGGGCCTGGGATAAAATCCGAAACACCCGGTGCGGATCACGCCGCATGAGCCCCGCAAGATAGGACGAGGCCCCAGCTATGGGCTCCAGCACCGAGCGGGCCTTTTGCCACAGCGCATCTTGGCCGGTCTCGGCAGCATGCTGGCTCAAGGTCTCGACGGTCCACGCCGCCGCCGTCTCATCGACCAACGGCACCAGCGGGCGAATGCGGACGATCAGGGGTTGCAGCAACAAGTCGGCCATGCTCTGCCTTTAACGCGGAATCCGGCCTCAGACTAGGCTGTCGTAACGGCGCAATCTAGGAAAATCCGTGACTTCTAGTCTTAACGCCCGGCCGTGCCCATCAAGAGCGCCGCTGCTAGCACCACGGCAACGCCCAAAAGATCCAGCCCCCCGCCCCGCAGCAGCATGCCGCGCAAGGGCACCACACCTGAGGCATAGGCAATGGCATTAGGCCCCGTCGCGGTCGGCAACATGAACCCAAGCGACGCCGCCAGCGAGACCGGGAACATCAAGAATAGAGGATCAAGCCCAGCGCCCTCGGCAAAGGCCGCCAGAATTGGCAGCATGGCCGTCAGGGTCGCCACATTGCTCATCAACTCGGTCGCCACCAGCGTTACCAGCAACAGGACCAGCAGGATCAGGGCGGGCGGCCATACCCCCAACCCGGACAAGGCTCCGGCGAGCCAGTCCGACACCCCGGTTGCCTCCAGCCCCGCCGCCAGCGATAAGCCTCCGCCAAACAGCATCACCACGCCCCAGGGGATCTGGGTCGCCGTTTCCCAGCGCAGCAAGGGCTCTGAACTGCCGTCCGCCGCCTTGTCCCCGGACGGGATCACAAACAGGACAAACGCCCCGGCCATGGCAATCACCATATCCGTCAAGCCGCCCAGCCCCGGCAGCTTGGACAGGGGCTCGCGGCCCATCCATGCCAGCGCCACCAGCAAGAACACCAGCCCAACACGCCATTCTGCCGCTCGTACGGGGCCTTGTTCATTCAGCGCGGTTTTCAGCGCCGCTTGCCCCTCAGCCCGTATTTCTGCCCCGGCCCCGCTGAGCCCCAGAATCATCAATCCGCATAGGGCCACGGTCATGACGAGGACAATCGGCAGGGCATGGGTCATCCAGGCCGCAAAACTCAGACTCTGGTTCTGGGCCTCAAGAAACTTCATGGCGATCAGATTGGTCGGCGAACCTACTGGCGTGGCCATCCCCCCGATCGAGGCGGCAAACGCGACCCCCAGCACCAGCGCCATCCCCAGCTTAGGGTCCGTATAGCCCGCACGCCGCATGGCCTCGGCG
>DAITMY010000353.1:0-1863 GCA_036834925.1 Asticcacaulis sp. | reverse complement strand
CTCACCGCGCAAACGGACCCCTCGACCGTCGAGCTTCAAATCCCGGATTTGCCAACGGTTTGCCGCATCCATATGGACCCAGGCCTCGGCTTTGGGCTTTGCACCCAATAAATGTCCCAAGCGCGGGTCGAGGGGCTTGCCGTCCAAGCGGCCGAACCGCCCACCCTGCCCTGCGATTTTCAGCCGAAGATCCGTCTCTTTGGCTTTCAAGCGCGCGCTGATCGTCCCATCGACACGCGCCAGACGGTAGGTGGCATGGCCGCCCTGTCCGGACAGAGTCCCCGCCCATAGCAGATCAGGCGCGGTTCCCGACAGATCGGCCTGCAAGGGACCTTCGAAGGCAAGCTCGCCGAAAAGCGTCGGATCGAGCCGTTTAAGCTGCGGAATTTGCAAAGAAACCTGCACAGCCCCCTCGCCCGTCCGTCGCTTTTCGGGTATAATCTCCCCATTCGCGCTAAGGATTGCGGACAAGGTTTCGGCCCTGAACGACACATCCCACGCCACAGGCTTTTGTCCGATTAGAATGGGCGCTTTTTTATTGCTCCCACTTTTATTGCGCGCGACCTGATCTTGCCCGACAGGCTGCCCTGAGATCGTCACATTCAGCTCTGGCCCCACCCGCGCCGCCAGAGCTTCTGTCAGACGAGACGCAGTCAAGTCCGCGTCCAGCGTGCCTTTCAGGGCGCTCTCATACCACTGCCCTTTGCCGGACAAAAAAACATTATCCCCGCTCTGCCCTTTCAGCGAAAACGTGCCGCGGGCATTGGGATTGGCCTCCGGTCCGGACGGTTCACCCGACAGGTTGAGCGCGAATTCAAAGGCTTGGTCCTGAGCCAGGCCGACCAGAGCCGCAATCGGGCCGCCCTTAGCTTCTTTCGCCAGCACCTTCAGAATCAGTGGCTTAGCCTTGCCGAGAGCCACCTCTAAAGCGGCCCCGTCCCCGGCCCGCGTCAGACTTTTCGCCGCAAGGCTTGCCTCTGTGTCACCCTTACGGCCTGATCGCGCGTGGCCGCCTATGGCCCAGGCCCCTTCGGTACCGGTCACCGCCGGATCGAGGTAGAGATCCAGTTTAAGGTCTCGCACCCGGACGCCTAGCGGCGGCGGCTTTTGCTCGGTCTCGGGCCCTAGCTGCGGCGACCTTAAAACGCTAATCCGTCCGATATGGACCCGCGTGAGATCAAGCTCACGCCCCAACAAAGCCTGGGGTTGCCAATCTAAAGCCAGATTGTCTGCCCGCAGCCACACCCCGCGTTTATCGGTAACACTGAGATGCTTCAGGCGAACAGAGGACCATATATCCCCCTCAAGGCCCGAGACCCCAAGCGTACCAAAGCGTCCAAGGTCCTGACCATCGAGAGCGGTTTCAATCCATTTGCGGCCCGTCTCTGTCGTCGGCCCCCAGCGGATCGCCGCGCCCAGCCCAAGGCCTAAGCCTACAGCCCCGAGCGTTACGCCCAGAACGACCTTGCGCCGAAGGGTCTTATGCCGCTGCGGATCGGGGTTCGTCGCTTGATCTGACATCAGAAACTCTGCCCTAGGCTGATGTAGATCTGAAACTTAGCATCCCCGGCGCGGCGTTCGAGCGGAACCGCCACATCGAACCGAAGCGGGGCAAATCCAAGGTCATAGCGGATCCCCACCCCGGCTCCCGCCGTCAAATCCCGGGTATTGGGTGTCGGCGTCTCGCTTATCGCCCCGGCATCGACAAAGGCAACCACGGCCCAGACCGGCGTAATCGACTGGCGTAATTCCAGGCTCGCCTCAAACAGCGACGCCCCGCCGATAGGGGTACCATCTTCAAATCGCGGACCAATCGCCTGATAGGCATAACCCCGGACGGACCCCCCGCCCCCGGCATAGAAG
>DAITMY010000352.1:0-1876 GCA_036834925.1 Asticcacaulis sp. | reverse complement strand
GGTCTCGACCGAGCCGATGCCGTAGATACAGGAGACCGAGGCCACCACGATCACATCGTCGCGCTCCAGGATCGCCCGGGTGGCGGCGTGGCGCATACGGTCGATCTGTTCGTTGATGCTCGAATCCTTCTCGATATAGGTATCGGTCCGGGGGACATAGGCTTCGGGCTGGTAATAGTCGTAGTAGCTGACGAAATACTCGACGGCATTATCAGGGAAAAACGCCTTGAATTCTGAATAGAGCTGGGCCGCGAGCGTCTTGTTGTGGGCGAGGATCAGGGCGGGCCGCTGGGTCTGTTCAATCACCTTGGCCATGGTAAAGGTCTTGCCGGAGCCGGTGACGCCCAACAGCACCTGATCCTGTTCACGGGCCTCGACCCCGGCCACCAGCTCGGCAATGGCGGCGGGCTGATCCCCGGCGGGCTCATAGGCGCTGACCAGGCGAAACCGCTTTCCGCCTTCGGCCTTGTCCGGGCGCGCAGGCCGGTGCGGCGTCCACAGGGCGGTGGGAAAGTCCTGCACAAAGGTGCCGGACATATCGGAAAAGCCGGGAAAGTCGGAAGCGCTCATGGCCCTAATCTAGGCCTGTCCGGCTCCGGGCAAAAGAGCAAGCGGCGGCAGGCGGACCAAAAACTGTCAGCAGCCGACGGATCTGGACCTAGCCGACAAACCCCGCGGCGCGGGTCAGGCGGTCGTTGATCGCCTCGCCCAGCCCTGTGGTCGGGATCGGGGCCACGGCAATGGCCGAGGGCTTTAACCGGTCCGCGGCCCGCAGCAGGCGGAACAGGTTGGCGGCCGCCTCGCGCAGGTCGCCGTCGGGGCTGAGAGCAAGGGTTCGCGCGTCCTGTGCCGGACCCTGGCCAAAGCTAAGCCAAGCCTCGCCGGGGGCCGGGTCGGTGACATTGAGCCGGACCGGCGCATCCGGCGCATAGTGCAGGGCCAGCCGCCCCGGCGAATGGCCTGCATGCCCCCCGCTCTCGGACAGAGGCCGACCGATCACGTCTTCAGCCTCGGCGCGGGTCACGGCCCCCGGTCGCAGCCAGCGCACCACCCCGTCCAGGCAGGCCATCACGGTGGATTCCACCCCCACGGCACAGGGTCCGCCGTCCAGGTGCACGGCGGCAGCAAAGCCAGTCTCTTCGACCGCATCAGAAAAGGTGGTCGGGCTGGGTCGCCCTGAGCGATTGGCTGAGGGGGCCACCACCGCCCCGCCAAAGGCCGCGATCACAGACCGCGCCAGACTGTGGCCCGGCACACGCACCGCCACGGTGTCGAGCCCGGCCCGCGCCAGATCACAGACCCCGTCCCGGTCGCGCACCGGCAGCACCAGCGTCAGGGGACCGGGCCAAAAGGCATCCGCGAGGGCCTCGGCTTCAGGGCTGAACACCGCCACCGCCCGCGCCTGATCGAGATCGGCCACATGGGCGATCAGCGGATTAAACCGGGGGCGTCCCTTGGCCTCAAAGATCCGGGCCACCGCGATGGCGCAGCGGGCATCCGCCCCCAGGCCATAGACGGTCTCGGTGGGCAACAGGATCAGGTCCCCGCGCCGCAGGGCTTCTGAGGCATCCAGGTCTGAGTCCGGCCTTACGGATCCTTGCGGGTGGCCCGAACCTCGGTGGTCACCGTGACCTTGGCCGGGATCTGATCGGTCTGTTCCCATTGTCCCTGTCCTACGCCAAAAGCCAAACGGTCAATCGCGACCGTGGCCTGCATGGTGGCGACCTTATCCCGGATCTGCAGGGTGAACGGCAGGGTGAGCGGCTGTTTGCGCCCCCGGATCGTCAGGCTACCGACGGCTTCATAGCGGTCTTTGCCGGTCTTGCGGAAGGTCGCCGCGTCAAAAACAGCTGTTTTGTGGGCGGCGGTATCGAAC
>DAITMY010000351.1:0-1913 GCA_036834925.1 Asticcacaulis sp. | reverse complement strand
CCGCCTTCATCTTGATAAGACCCATCCCAGTCTTCAGGACTCACTAAATATGAGAAAGGATAAGTATCAGATTTATCTCGACCACAGACTATACAATGAGTAGTGTAAGGTGTTGTCATAGTCCCCAAAATCGATGGGCGCGAGTCTATTGGCGCCCTGCACTTGTTACACTTCCAACTAAGAAAAAAGCCAATATACAAAATACCGCAAATAGGCATAAAGTATAACATGTAAATAAAATTACCACTTCCATGGCAAAAAATTCCCACCAATAATAATATTATTATAAGTAAATTTCGAAAAAATTTATATTTCATAACATCCCTCAACAATTTGAAGCGACAGCACCAGAATTAACAAGTGCCTGAATGGCAGTAGAAGCAATTGCCGAAGCGGCCGTGTGTTTCAAATTACCATTTGCCATAAACCTTGTTCCAGTAAAAGTTGCTGTGACCGACGCCCCCGTAATTGCTGATGAAATTGGAACACCTAATCCCACTGCAGCATACTGAACACCATGAGATAGTCTGCCAGGACCGTCGCGATTAAAGGTGCGACCAAGTCCAACACTTAAAGGCCCCGCACCTCCCATTATATCCAAAGAGGCGCCCGCAACGTTCGATATTCCACCATTATAAACTGTCAATGTTGCCCCAACGGACAAATCAACACCTGCAGAAGCGCCGCCGGCAACAGTACTAGCCCAACTCAGCCTGCCGCCCTTGTCACGCCCAATAGCGATGCCAAAGGCTGCCTTTCCACCAGTTCCGACAGCACTGCTACCTCCTACCTCAATATGAACGGCACTACAAGTAGCATCCGTCCAACCGATAATAATATCAGCAACTGGTAATTTTAATTGCTCTGACAATTTTTCAATTATAAACGTCAGCGCAGCGCCACCATCATCAATTGACCTCTTTTTTTTCTTAACAACGACTTCCTGCACAGGTTCGTTACAGGCCTCGCTGCTTTTACAGTCCTTATTCAACCCCGTGGGATCCGTAAAGTTCAGCGGATCATTACCGACATAGGCGTACATATTCAGGCCATCGCCATAGCCGATGGGGTCGGTTTGCAGGAACCGGCCTTCGATCGGATCATAGGCCCGGGCCTAGTCGTGGTAAAGGCTCACTTCCGGCAGGCGGATTTGCCCGGTGTAGGCAGTCGAAGACCAGCGAAGCTAAAGCGCGGGCCATGTTTAAATCTTGGCCAGCTGTTGGGCTCGCCCCCCACTTCATTCAAGACTGCGGCCATAGGTATGGACCGCCAAAATACTGAAGACTCGGGAGGTGCCGGTGTGGTCGCTGACGCCGATGATCGAGCCCTGCCCATTCTTTACTTTGGCCGACGTGCAGGAACCGCGTCGCCTCGGGCGCGCTGCTGGCCCCCCAAGTTTAAACACTCACTGGAACAAGGGCTGATCGACCCCGCCGTCAAAATCAAAAATGGGGGATGTAACCGCCCAAAGCCCAGACGGCTCAGGCCTTTTTGACAAACTCGGTGCGCAGAACCAAGCCCCGGACCTTTTCGACATTGGCTTCGATTTCTTCGGGATCGCCGGTGAGGCGGATGTTCTTGACCAAGGTGCCGCGCTTGAGCGTGACGCCACCCGATCCCTTGACCTTGAGGTCCTTGATCAGGGTGACGCTGTCGCCATCGTCCAACAGGTTGCCATTCGTGTCGCGGGTTTCGTCCATCGAGGTCCGTCCGGGCTGAAAATCCCCACACAGTTTGGGGATACTTGAGGGGTCCAGCCTCTGACCGATCCCGTGCCTGAAATCCAGTCTTTAATTTATCCCAAACCCCTGCGCGGGGCCTTTTGCTTGACTTTCGCGCCAGAAGTCCGAAATCAGCGGGGACAGCGCCCATGCGCCCCTCCCCCGCTCAATCACCCGGACCTTGCCCATGAT
>DAITMY010000350.1:0-1933 GCA_036834925.1 Asticcacaulis sp. | reverse complement strand
CTTCAAAGGCCGTGGAGACCTCGCCGGCCTGCCCGATCAGCCGGGCTTCGGGGTCATTGCGGTCCGGCCCGGACATGGGCTTTCCGGACAAAAGCGTCCGGGATGTTACGGCCCCAACAATGGTGAGACCAGCAAAGATCATACCTTGAACGGGCAGCGATAAGTCCAGTCCGGTCAGGGACACCACCGCCACGACGCCCGCCGACGCCGCGGGCCAGAGAAGCCATTCCGTTGTGGCCGCCGCCTCGATCGCCAATAGGATTGCGCCCAAGGTCAGCCACAGCCAGAACGGACTAGCCAGGATCTGGGTGGCCAGCTCCCCGGAAAACAGTGTGTCCATGACGCGCCTCCTTGTTGTTTGGGCGGCCTGATTGGATCAGACCTTTTTCGGCTCTTCTTTGTTGACCGCTTTCAGAAGCTCTGCAACCCCGGCTACCGATCCGGCCAAGCTGCCCAGTTCTGACGGCAAGATCAGGGTCTTCATATTGGGCGACTCCGCAAACTTGCCAAAGGCCTCGACATATTTCTGGGCCACGAAGTAATTGATGGCCTTCACGTCCCCCGAAGAGATGGCGTCACTGACGAACTGGGTGGCCTTGGCTTCGGCCTCAGCGGCGCGTTCGCGGGCCTCAGCGTCACGGAAGGCGGCTTCTTTTCGACCCTCAGCTTCAAGGATCGCCGCCTGCTTAGCCCCTTCAGCGCGCGCAATGGCCGCTTGGCGATCCCCCTCAGCCTCGGTGATGATGGCGCGGCGATCCCGCTCGGCCTTCATCTGACGGGCCATGGCATTGGTAATATCGGTCGGCGGGGTCAGGTCCTTGATCTCAATGCGGTTAACCTTGACACCCCAAGGGTTGGTCGCCGCGTCAATCGCCGACAACAATCGCGTATTGATCTGATCGCGCTGGGACAACACTTCGTCCAGCTCCATCGACCCAACCACAGTCCGCAGATTGGTCATGGCCAGCTGGGTGATGGCATTGTTCAAATCTTCGACCCGATAGGCGGCATTGGCGGCGTCAATCACCTGGATGAAGACGATCCCATCCACCTTGACCATGGCGTTGTCGCGGGTGATCACCTCTTGCTGGGGTACGTCCAGCACCTGCTCCATCATATTGACACGCTTGCCGATGCTTTCGACAAACGGGGTCAGGAACGAGATCCCGGGCTTGAGGGTGCGCGTGTACCGGCCAAAGCGTTCGGCGGTAAACTCCCGCCCCTGTGGGACGATTTTGACAATGCTGAAGACAATGATGATGGCGAGCGCCAATATTCCCAGAGCAAAAAATTCCATAGCGCACCTCAATCACGGGTAAATCCCCAGCGTTTTAGAACGCTAACCCGTCGAATCGCATTTGGCTATGAAAACCGGAGTGAATTCGCCGAAGGCGTGACGCAGGCGAGCTTTGAGACCTGCGCCGTCCCCCTCCGCTTCGCTTTGCTCAGCACCTCCCCGTGGCAAGGCCACAGGGAGGAGAAGGGTCACATCTCCTCCCTGCCCTGCAATGGCGGGGCGGTGGCGCGCCGTAGGCGTGACGGAGGGGGGCACTTATTGAACGGCCTCGGCCTGAGCCGACATTTGGTAAAAGCTCTCCCCCCTCTGTCCGGTTCCCCGACATCTCTCCCTTCGAGGGAGAGAGGCGCGAGTGAATTTACAATGTGCATCCGCAAAAAAGACTTTGGAAAATTACAAATATTGCCAAAATATACCATTCTCAATTCTCATTATTTTTATCAGATTCAAATAAACTTTTTCGAGACCAAGCAATAAATGCCTCTTTGTTAATTTTTCTTTTATCCAAAATATGTGCATGTGAGTAATTTTTTATTATAATTACCGCAACATTGTAAAACATAAGGAAAAATAAAAAGCCAATATAAATTGGCAAAATTCTATAAAAAATATTTATTACACCATCAACATCAGCAC
>DAITMY010000349.1:0-1948 GCA_036834925.1 Asticcacaulis sp. | reverse complement strand
GTTAAGTGGCGATCAGGGCGGCTTCCAATGCCATTACAACACGCACTCTCTGGGCGTCCGGATAGGGCAGGGCCGGGCTGTGGCCCCACACAGGTCCGGGCCAAGCCGGGTCATCCGTATGGCGGCTGACCACATGGACATGGAGCTGGGGCACGACGTTCCCGAGGTTGGCTATATTGAGTTTGGTGTGTGGATAGCCCAGATCCTGCGCCACCTTGCGGATGGCCTTACCGGTTTGCAGTGTTTCTGCCAAAAGCTGAGTCTGATCGGCGGGGGCTAGGTCCTCGATTTCCTGTACGCCGTTTCGGCGCGGGATCAGGACCGCCCAGAGATAGCGCGCATCGTCCTGAAGACGGACATCACACAGGTCTAGCGTCGTCACCGGATGGCTCGACTGAAGCAAACGCGGATCCGCGATGAAGGGGGCCATTTCGGGCTCCTAGGGCCGATGATGGGGTTGTCTTTTCAGCATTGGACCGCACCCGGATCAAGTGCGCCGATCTGAATGCTTGCGATCATGGGCGCAGGGGATTAGATCGCAGTGCAACATGTCGGGCGAGCGCCATTCCGGACCCTCGCCCTCAAACGAGGAGACGCCCATGGCGCGTGCAAAGATCGCCTTGATTGGTGCCGGTATGATCGGCGGAACTTTGGCTCATATCGCCGCTCGTGAAGAGCTGGGGGATGTGGTGCTGTTCGATATCGCCGAAGGCACCCCCCAGGGCAAGGCTCTGGACATTGCCGAAGCCTCGGCCGTGTTTGGCAAGGACTCTGTCCTCAAGGGCGCCAATGACTATGCCGACATCGCGGGCGCAGACGTCTGCATCGTCACCGCCGGTGTACCGCGTAAGCCGGGCATGAGCCGCGACGACCTGTTGGGGATCAACCTTAAGGTCATGAAGGCCGTGGGCGAAGGCATCAAGCAATATGCCCCGAACGCCTTTGTGATCTGCATCACCAACCCGCTCGACGCCATGGTCTGGGCGCTGCAAAAGTTCTCGGGCTTGGCCCCGCACAAGGTGATCGGCATGGCCGGTGTGCTGGATTCGGCGCGCTTTGCCTATTTCCTCGCGGAAAAGACCGGCGTGTCGGTCGAAGACATCCACGCCTGGACCCTCGGCGGTCACGGTGACGACATGGTGCCGATGGTGCGTCATTCGAGCGTGGGCGGTCTGCCGCTGCCGGCTCTGGTGCAACAGGGCTGGATGACCCAGGACGAGCTGGACGCCATTGTCGAGCGCACCCGCAAGGGCGGCGGCGAGATTGTCGCCCTGCTCAAGACCGGTTCGGCCTTCTATGCCCCGGCGGAAAGCGCCATTGCCATGGCTGTCTCTTATCTCAAGGACAAGAAGCGCGTTCTGCCCTGCGCCAGCTACCTGACCGGCCAATATGGCCTGAACGATCTTTACGTCGGTGTGCCGACCCTGATCGGCAAGGACGGCGCTGAGCGCATCATCGAGTTCGAAACCAATGACGACGAAAAAGCCATGTTGGCCAAGTCGGTGGCCAGTGTTCAGGGCCTGATCGAAGCCTGTAAGGCGATTGATCCGTCGCTGGCCTGATCGGTCTGATCGCTCGGACTAGAGAACAGGGGTGCCTTCGGGGACCCCTGTTTTTTTATGCCCTTTTTCGGCCCCAATCGCGGGTGTAGGCTCTTTTGCAACAACCGAGGGAGACGGCAGATGAAACGGGCGGGATGGGTCTTGACCACACTGGTTTTAGTGGCCGGGCTGATGGTGTTGAGCGGTTGCGCGACCCGGCCCATGGGGGCGCCGGGGGATCCGGCGTTTGTCCGGGGGCTGATCGACGGGTTTTTGGCGCCGTTCAGTTTCATCGTCAGTCTGTTTAATGACCATGTGCGCATGTACGCCTATCCCAATATCGGGCGCTGGTATGATTTCGGTTTCTTGTTGGGAATCAGCGTCTGGGGCGGGGGCGGCGCAGCGGC
>DAITMY010000348.1:0-1980 GCA_036834925.1 Asticcacaulis sp. | reverse complement strand
TAGAAGGATCTGGCCCCGTAAAGGATCTGGATTGACGTCGAGCGCATCCCACGGCATTGCACGGGTTAAGATTATATGCCGTAAGGTTAGCTTCGGTTTCGCGTAACGTTCTGGGGGGAACACCATGACCCGTGTCCTGATCATCGACGGACATCCGGATGACGGTCGCCTGATCAGTCATCTGATCTCGGTCTATCAGGCGGCCTTGCCCGCCGGAACCGAGGTCGATCTGGTGCGGGTGCGCGATGCGGGCTATGCGCCCAATCTGAAACGCGGCTTTGCGGGCGAGCAGCCGTGGGAGCCGGCCCTGATCCGGATTGCCGAACAGGTGCGCCAGTGTGACCATCTGGTGGTGGCGTTTCCCCTGTGGTGGGGGGCGGAACCGGCCCGGCTCAAGGGCCTGATCGACCGGTTATTGATGCCAGGCTTTGCCTTTCGCTATCGCAAGAATTCAGCGATGTGGGACAAGCTGCTGCAAGGGCGATCCGCCGATGTGTTCATCACCATGGACACCCCGCCGTGGTATCTGCGAATGTTCTGGAAAGACCCAGTGGGCCAACGCTGGCGGCACCAGATCCTAGAGTTCTGTGGTTTCAAGCCCGTGCGGATTTTTGAATTCGGCATGGTGCGCCGGGGCGGCGTCAAGCGGTCCCTGAAACGCTGGGAGCGCACCCTGCAAAAGGCCGCCTCTGAGGTTTCGACCCTGAAGCGCGGGGCCAAACGGGATGCTATATTTACCAAAGACGCCTTTCAGGCAGCCATGGACAACCGCAAAAGCTGATTAGCCGTTCGAGGCGGCAATCAGCGAGGACCGCTCAACGGGGCTTAGCAGGCGCCACATGCCTTCGGGCAGATCCCCGAGATCCAGCGGCCCGATGCGGTCGCGCAAGAGATCGGTCACCACCAACCCCACCAATTCGCACATACGGCGGATTTGGCGATTGCGGCCTTCGCGCAGGGTAAAGGTCAGCACGCCCGGCGCGACCTGTTCGACCTCGGCCCGCTTCAGCGGCTTGTCGTCGAGCTCCAGACCAAAGCGCAGGGTCTCCAGCACCTCTGGGGTGATCGCGCCCTCAACCGTGACTCGATAGTGTTTTTCCAACTGGCTTTGCGGGCCAATAATGGCCTTGGCCAGCACCCCGTCTTCGGACAGCAGCAACAGGCCGCGCGAGTCCCGGTCGAGCCGCCCGACGGGGGCCAGCTGCGTTTCGGACGTCGGCATACGGCTTAAGGCCCCGAAGTGGTTGGCGCGCTTGATCATCCGCACCGCTGGGATCTGGCCAGGATCGGGCTGAGCCGAGACAATTCCCGCGGGCTTATGAAAAATCACCGTCAGCTGATCATTGAGGGCCGCCTGACCATCGCTGCCCAGCGACAGGGTCTGGCCCGCCTCGATCTTGTGCCCCGGATCGCGCACCACCACCCCGTCGATGACCACCTGACCCTGGGCAATCAGGGCCTCGGCTTCGCGGCGCGAACAGACGCCATTTTGGGCCATCCATTTGTTGATACGCACCGGTTCGTCGCCGTCATAGGTCCGGGTCCAGGCCATGGGCAGGGATCATCCTCTGTTGTCTTGCGCGCTGGCTATGAAGCGCCTTGACCCTTGATGCAAGCCTCGTCATCAAGCCGTCAACGGACGTCTGTATGGTCGTCTGACCCTTAATCCTATCTCTTCTGGCCGCTCTTCGGTCCTTGTGAGGCAAATTCTATGACCCTGCGTCCCTTGTTTTCGTCTGTGCTGGCGCTGGCCAGTGTTCTGGCGCTTGCCGCTCCGGCCTATGCGGATCCGAAACTGGCCAATAAGACCGGGGACAGCCTCTATCAGGACAGCCAGGCCCGCCTGAACGCGGCGCTGAACCGCAAGCCCAATACCGGCAAGGCCAAGAACGTCATCCTGTTCATCGGCGATGGCATGGGCATCAACAGCGTCAGCGCCGCCCGGATCCTGGCCGGCCAAAGCCAAAACAAAGACGCCGC
>DAITMY010000347.1:0-1982 GCA_036834925.1 Asticcacaulis sp. | reverse complement strand
GGGCAAGGCCGTCGAAGGCGCGCTCAAGGATCTGGGCTGGAGCGGCGTGTCGAACGTTCGCGTCGGCAAGACCATCGCCCTTGACCTCGACGCCGCCGATGCCGCCACCGCCGAAGCTGAGCTGAAGGCTATGGCCGAAAAGCTGCTGGCCAATACCGTGATCGAAAGCTACCGGATCGAGCTCGTCTGATCTGACGCCCCGCCGTATCGCTGGGCGGCCCTCCCCCGCCCGGCGTTTGACTGACAAGACCAGGATACCCCTCCCATGAAAGCTGCCGTCGTCGTTTTTCCGGGCTCCAACTGTGATCGAGACTGCCGGGTGGCGGTTGAGCGCTCCACCGGCGCGGACGTGACGATGGTCTGGCACAAGGACACGGCCCTGCCCTCAGGCTTGGACCTGATCGTCATTCCGGGCGGCTTTTCCTACGGGGACTATCTACGTAGCGGCGCCATCGCCAGCCTGTCGCCGGTGATGCAGGCAGTAAAGGCCGAAGCGGCCCGGGGGGTCTCGGTCGTGGGGATCTGTAATGGCTTTCAGATCCTGTGCGAAAGTGGACTGCTGCCGGGGGCGCTGCGCCGCAACGCCGGTCTGAAATATGTCTGCAAGCCGATCGACCTTGACGTCGTCAACGCTCAGACCCGCTTTACCGCCGCCTATGGCGAACAGCGCCGCGTGACCATGACCCAAGGCAATGCCGACGGCAATTTCACCGCCGACGAGGCCGTGCTCGACCGGCTTGAGGGCGAGGGCCAGGTGGTGTTCCGCTATGTCAACAACCCCAATGGCTCGGCCCGCAATATCGCCGGGATCATCAATGACGCCGGGAACGTCTTGGGGATGATGCCGCACCCGGACCGTGCTTTCGAGGCCGACCTCGGCTGGGCCGACGGCGCGACCCTGTTCAAGAGCGTGATGGCGGCGGCTTAATCCGTTTCGGTTCTGCCGTCGTCCTTAGAAACCTGCGGTTCTGCCGCCTGATCGTGAATTGACCTGACCCGCATGAGCGCACAATCCTCCTCCCCCGCGAAAACCACCGCCGAGCTGGCGGCTGAATATGGTCTGAAGCCGGACGAATATGCCCGCATTCTTGAGCGGTTGGGCCGCGAGCCGAACCCCGTCGAGCTGGGCGTGTTCTCGGTCATGTGGTCCGAGCACTGCTCCTACAAATCCTCGCGCAAGCACCTGCGCAAGTTCCCGGTCACCGGCCCGCGTGTGATCTGTGGACCGGGGGAAAACGCCGGGGTCATCGACATCGACGACGGCCAGGCCTGTATCTTCAAAATGGAAAGCCATAACCACCCGTCGTACATTGAGCCCTATCAGGGGGCGGCGACGGGCGTGGGCGGCATCATGCGCGATGTGTTCACCATGGGCGCGCGCCCGGTGGCGCTGCTGAATGCCCTGCGCTTCGGCGATCCGTCACATCCGAAAACCAAGCGCATTGTCGAAGGCGTGGTGGCCGGGATCGGCGGTTATGGCAACTGTGTCGGCGTCCCGACCGTGGCCGGAGAAACCAACTTCCACAGCGGCTATAACGGCAACTGCCTCGTCAACGCCATGTGCGTAGGCTTGGCCGATGCGGATAAGATCTTTTATTCCGCCGCCCCGGAACCGGGCCTGTCGGTGGTCTATTTCGGTTCCAAGACCGGCCGCGACGGGATCCACGGCGCAACCATGTCCTCGGCCGAATTCTCTGAGGACTCTGAGGAAAAACGCCCGACCGTCCAGGTGGGTGATCCGTTTGCTGAAAAGCTGCTGATCGAAGCCACGCTGGAGCTGATGGCTTCTGGAGCCGTTGCGGCCATTCAGGACATGGGCGCGGCAGGTCTGACCTCGTCGTCCGTCGAAATGGCGGGCAAGGGCGGTCTCGGGATCGAAATGAACCTTGATGCCGTGCCCCAGCGCGAAGAGGGCATGAGCGCCTATGAGATGATGCTGTCGGAAAGCCAGGAGCGCATGCTGGCGGTCCTGAAGCCCGGCC
>DAITMY010000346.1:0-2001 GCA_036834925.1 Asticcacaulis sp. | reverse complement strand
GACAACGTCCAGTCGGGCCTGTTCGTTTTCTGGGGTCGGAAAGGATGCCATAGGTCCGCTCTTTCGTTAGATTTGCATCTTAGCGAACGGGCCTTAACAAACCTTTGGTTGCGAATTGAAACGCGATGTGAATACTTTCATATCCAGAGCCTGAAGCCGTCACGTTTTGCGCCGGATTAGAATTGGTGCCACATTAGTGGTTCATGTGTTAATAAAATTTACGAAAGATGCAGAAAATTTAGTCTTTATGTTAGCTTAATTTCCTTTAATCGCTCCTGAAGATATTCATTTGCTGTAATGGAGATTGGATACCGATCTGTATATTCATCTGAAATGCAATTGGAAAGCGTTTCTATTTTGTAGTCTGGCGCAAAGTGGAGGAAAAATGGCGTTGAATACCGTGAATAGGCTGAGCGTTCTGCCGAGGGGTTGATTACGCGGTGGGTCGTTGAGGGCAGGACATGATTGGTGAGCCGCTGAAGCATATCGCCAATGTTACACACCAAGGCCCCGGGCGGCGGGTTGATGTCGAGCCATTGTCCATCTCTGTCCTTAACCTGAAGGCCGGCTTCCTCGGCGCCAAGCAGAAGGGTGATGACGTTTATATCCTCATGTGCTCCGGCGCGGATGCTACCTTCCGGCTGATCAACAGGCGGATAATGCAACAGACGCAGCACGCTATTGCCATCACGAACGGGGGCTTCAAAAAAATCTGAAGCCAGATTCAGACTGTGGGCAATGGCCCGCAGAACCTTGAGGCCGAGCTGATCAAGCGCGTCATATAGCGCCGTAATGGCAGGGCGGAATTCGGGTTGATCCAAGTCTGGCCACACATTATCCGGCATGTAGGCGCGGTACGGATGATTTGGAGCCAAGGGCCGTCCCATGTGCCAGAATTCCTTGAGATCCTTGTGGGTCGCGCCTTTCGCCGTCTCAATGCCAAAGGGGGTATAGCCGCGTGCCCCGCCCTGGCCCGGAATGTGATACTGTCGCTTGGTCTCGTCGCTTAAGGCAAAAAAGGCCTTGGTCTCGCGGGTGGCAGCCTCAATGATCGCTGGATCAATGCCGTGATCTCCGATGATCGCAAAACCATAGCGTCGGAATGCGCCAACCAGTGTCTCCGTGAACGCCTCAAACTGAGTGTCGTACAGGGCCATAGGGACGGGCGGAATGGCAGCGGCGGTCATATCGGTTTCGGATCCTAGTCGGGGTCTGAGCCATGGCGGGCCAGCACTAAACGGTGCCATGCAAAGAAGATCAAGTTAAAGAGTGTTGCCTTGAGCCAGGCAAGTCGGCTCTAGTGACGGCCAGTGTGACAAATTCGCCAAGAACGCGAAAGGAACGGCAGCGGATCTGCCCCTAAACTGGCCACAGTCCTATTTTTCAATTGCAGCCGTGGGCAGGCTCTTGCTTAACATAGTCGGATGCGTGCGCGCAGACCGGTTCAGACAGGTGTGGCGTGAAAGACCAATCCGGACAAACAATCTCTCGGACCGATCCTCCCTCTAGACTTAGGGAAACTTGGTCTATGTGCGGACGTGTTGCGCTCCTGTCTGTTCTGATGGCCGCGTGCATGACGGGGCCGGCGGCATCTCTGACTCGTCTGTTTTCCTCGCCAGAACCCAAGCTGTCCTTGCCGCTGTCTAATGCAACTCAGGACGGCGCAACCGTCCGTTCTGGCATGAGTGCCGAGGTGGTTCAGCGGCCGGTGAACAGCACTCAAGCCTTGCGGACGGCTGAGCGGGCGACCGTTCGGGTTCTGGTCCTTTATCGCGGGTTTGGCGGCGTTCCTCTGGATAATGTCGGCATGGGTAGCGGCTTTGTCGTCGCCCCGGGCTATGTGGTGACAAACAACCATGTGGTCGAGGTTCCGCCGGAAGCGTCCAGCGCCGAAGTCTATATCGTGCCGCATAAGGACCTTGGGATCGGCTATCAAACCGCCCAGGTTATGCGCACTTGGGGGGAGGCCGATCTGGCCTTGCTTTCCCTTCCAGATCTTGG
>DAITMY010000345.1:0-2011 GCA_036834925.1 Asticcacaulis sp. | reverse complement strand
CTGTTACCCATCTATCCGGTCCAGACCGTTACCTCTCTATCCGGTTCGGACACCCGTGAGTCCTTCTCCCTCTTGAGGGGGGAGATGTCCGATCCCCTGACAGAGGGGGTGGGTCTTCGTTGAAGGGCGGGAATAACTTCTAAAGATCCGTAAGATACCCCCCTCTGTCTCCTGCGCAGACATCTCCCCCTCAAGGGTGGAGAAGGGTTTTTTCCGCCCTCGCGACAGCGCGGAGGATATCGTCGAACTCTCCCCGCGCGCCCAAGTTCGGCCAGACTGGGGTTATGGACACGCTTGGCACACATTCGACCGAAGAGACCCGCTTGGCCCGCGCCCGCGCCTTGCAGGGGCGTCTGGAGGCGGTGTTGGAGCGGGAATTGACCGCGCTGGAGGCCTTGCCGCCGGGCCAAAGCGCGCTGGAGATCAACCGGGCCGCCCGCGCCGTCAGCGCCCTGGCCAAGGCCTTTGGCGATGTCGCGGACTTGCCCGAGGCGATGGGGCCCAAGCCGATACCGCGACCTAAGGCCGAACTCACAGCCGACCATAAACACCCGGCCCAAGCGGATCTGTCGCCCGACGGCCTGGTGCGCGGTCAGAGCTATGGCCCCGGCGGCCACTGGCGCGAGCCGACCCTAGAGGAAGAGGCCGCCGCCCGGCGGGCTGGCAAACAAGAGCTGTTGCGCCGGGTGCGGATCCTCGAAGCGGACGGCCTGCTGCACACAATCGGCGAGGCCGCGCACTTGTTCGAAGAGATCCCAGAGGATGAGCAACTGACCTGGCCCGAATACTATGCGGGCAAACGCGCCAAGGGCCAGATCGATTGAGGACGCTCAAGTTTGCCGATGCCGTCCGATCCAGATCCCGATCAGGGCCGTGGCCATCAGCGCCAGCAGACACAGGCTCATGAGCAGGTCGCGGACAACCTTTCCCAAGGGATCGGCAAACGACCATTTATGCACAATATCAAAGGCATAGGCATCGAGTGTCTTCAGGCCATGATCCCGGCGCGCGGCCACAATCGCCTCTGTGACGCTGATATAGACCGTCGCGTCTGGCGCAGACTGGGGCGTGATCGCCACCACCGGCAGGCGCTTTTTGTCAAAGCCATAGTCCGGGCGAAACCGGGTCAGGGTCTCCAGCTCCAGCGCCCGATCAGCGGCCCATCCCTGGGTCTGGCGGGCCAGGCTGACGGCCTGATCGGTATCGGTTTGATCCAGGGCAAGGCCATCCGGGCTGAACCACTGGGCCTCGGCGGGGCCGGTCGTGCGGGTCGGCTGATAGCGCCAGGCGAGCGGGGCCTCCCCGCCATAGCCGCCATGGAGAGTCAGCGATGCAATGGGTTGTCCGATCAGGGTGTTGGGCAAAAGCAGGCCGTCTGTGATCGCAAACTCAGCTGCCGGAGCGGGCGCGGGCTGGCTCAGGGTCGAGGCCGTCCACAAATGCAACAGCCCGGTCAGGGGCCAGGCCAGCGCCGCCGGGGCGGCGACATAGCCCAGCCAGCGATGCCAGCGCCGCAAGGGCGCGCGACCTCGCCAGCGCAGCAGCATGACAATGCCGGTCACGCTCATGGCCGTGATCGCCAGCAACAGCCCGCTCAGCAGCACCAGCCGCAGCGGCTCCAGCCCCTCAAGGAACTTGGCGGTATGCAAATGCTGGAACAGGCTCAGCATCACCCGGCGCGGGGCATTGGCGGCGGTCATGAACCGGTTGCCTGGCACATCGATATAGTAATCGAGCTGTTCAGGACCGGCAAAGCGCACGCGCCAGACCGGGACGATGCGGTTGACCGCCGGATAGTCATCCCGAAACGCGGTCAGGCGCTCAGTCTCGACGATCTTTGCATCCGGTTGTCCGCGAAAATGCCGGGCGAGCGCCATGGCCCGGTCCCGCTCACCCGTGACAATGCGCGCCCCGGTTTCGGCATCCAGCACCGTCAGGGGGGCGTCGGTATCCACGGGCCGGACCAGCCAGACCGCGCGATTGTTCAGCTCACTGAGGATCAGGCCGCGAC
>DAITMY010000344.1:0-2012 GCA_036834925.1 Asticcacaulis sp. | reverse complement strand
AAATACGCCTCCTCGGCCATCCGCACCGCCCTCGAAAGCGGAGATCCTGTTTCTGCGGCCCAGGCCATGGGACGGCCATTCGCCATCGAAGGCGTGGTCAGCCACGGAGACAAGCGCGGTCGTACCTTGGGCTTCCCGACGCTGAACATCGCCCTTGGTGACTATCAGCGCCCTCAGTTTGGTGTCTATGCCACCCGAACGACCCTAGCCGATGGACGCGCCATCCCCGGTGTTGCCAACTTAGGCCTGCGTCCCAGCGTCGAGGGCACCGAAGCCCGGCTGGAAGTCCATCTGTTTGATGTCAATGAAGACCTCTACGGCCAAACAGTTGAAACCCAGTTGCTGACGTTTATTCGCCCGGAACAACGCTTCGAGGGTCTTGATGCCCTAAAGGCCCAAATCGCTAAGGACAGCGAGGCGGCAAGAGCCCTGCTCCTGCCGCCGCTTTAAGATCCGGCCTCAGGTCTTAAACTTCCCCCTGAGGCCCACCTCAGGTCTTAAACTTCCACGTCGCGCCGCTCGGGCCGTCCATCACTTCGACCTTGAGCGCCGCCAGGGCATCCCGGATCCGGTCGGCCTCAGCCCAGTTCTTGGTCGTCCGGGCTTCGGTTCGAGCGGCCACAAGGGCATCGATCTCGGCCTTCTGACCTTCATCGGCCTGTCCCTGGAACCAGTCTGACGGTTTTGACTGCAAAAGCCCGATGAGTGCCCCGCCCTGCTGAAGGGTGGCAAGAGCCACAGCCGCTGAGGTGCGTCCCTCGGCATCCTGTGGGGCACGCTCCACATGGCTCAGCGCCTCACGCAGGCTGCGATAAAGCCCGTTCAGGGCGGCCACAGCCCCCGGCGTGTTTAGGTCGTCACACAGGCATTGGCGGACAGCGGACAGCGCCTCAGGGTCTGCGGTTTCAGCCGCCTCAATCCCCAGCCGCCCAGCATCGCTCAGGGCCTGATAAAGCTTGTTCAGCAGCTCGGACGACTGGCCAAGCAAGGCATCCGTCCAGTCAAGCGGGGCCCGGTAATGGGCCGACAACAGCGACAGGCGAAGCACCTCTCCTGGCCAGCTCTTGAGCAGGTCATGGACAATCTGGACGTTGCCCAACGACTTGGACATCTTTTCGGCATCCATGGTCAGGAAGCCGTTGTGCATCCAGTAGCGGGCATATTCGGCCCCCTGCCCGGCATGGGCATGGGCGCAGCGGCCTTGGGCGATTTCGTTCTCATGGTGCGGAAAGACCAGATCCATGCCCCCGCCGTGAATATCAATCGGCAAGCCGAGATTATGATCGATCATGGCCGAGCACTCGATATGCCAGCCCGGACGTCCCGCGCCCCAGGGGCTGTCCCATGACGGCTCACCGGGCTTTGACGGCTTCCACAGGACAAAGTCCTGCGGATTACGCTTATAAGGGGCGACCTCGACCCGGGCACCGGCAATCATATCTTCAAGATTGCGCCCAGAAAGCTGGCCATACTCCGGGAAACTGGCCACATCAAACAGCACATGGCCCTCGGCCTCATAGGCATGACCTTGGGCAAGAATCTGGCCAATCTGGGTGATGATCGCGTCCATGTGCGCGGTCACCTTGGGCTCCAGCGACGGTGACAGCACGCCCAGCGCAGCCATATCGGCCCGATAGATCTCGGTGTACTTTTCCGTGATGACCGAAATGTCCACGCCATCCGCCGCGGCCCGGGCGTTGATCTTGTCGTCCACGTCCGTGATGTTGCGGGCATAGATCACCTGGTCCGCCCCATAAAGGTCGCGCAGCACCCGAAAGAGTGTATCGAACACCACCGCTGGGCGGGCATTGCCGATGTGCGCTGTATTGTAAACCGTCGGTCCACAGACATAGAGCGTGACCCGTTCCGGATTGGTCGGAACAAATTCGCGTTTTTCACGGGCCAGTGTGTCGTGGAGAGTGAGTTTCATAAGAATCCGAAGGCTTCAACAGTTGCACAAAAGGGTCGCGGTCCCATATAGTCGCCCACGGAGTAAAGTACCACTGCTGAAC
>DAITMY010000343.1:0-2030 GCA_036834925.1 Asticcacaulis sp. | reverse complement strand
CAACGCGATCTCAGTGGAGCCGTGGATTTTACGGTACTCGAACGGTTTACCGCCGGGGATGCGGTCGTTATCGATGAAGTGCTGGCGCTGTTTCAACAGCAGACCGAGATCTGGGCCGGGATGCTCGACCCGGATCATGTCGGGATCCGGGATGCGATCCATACCATCAAGGGCACGGCGGCCTCGATTGGCGCCAAGGCTCTGGCCGCCCAGTGTGCGATGATTGAAGCCGCAGGGGAGGGCCGGGTGTCACGCGCAGCCCTGGATCAATTGCGCACTCACATGGATGCGGCCCTGATGGATGTGGCCGCCTATCGTCATCAGCATCAGCTGAACAGCCTCAAGGCCCGCTGATTTAAGCCTCAGAGCGGGGCGCGGTCTGTTCCGTGCGCAGGGCATCCCATCGCGCCAGTTCGTGGGCAATGCAGCCCTCGATCAAGGCCCGCCAGAGGGTTTCGGCCAGATCCGGATTGAGCCCCTCACGGGTGGCACTGGCCTTGACCTTGGCCACCACATCCTCAATGCGGTCTTCGTCACGAACAAGCTCGCGGCGGGGTTTGATGCGCGCGGCGGCATCCATGTAGCGCTGGCGCTCGCCCAGCAGGGCCACGAGCGCCCGGTCGAGGGCATCCACACCCTGACGGACTTCGGTCATGGTGGTGCACGCTTCTGGGGCCGTGCGCGGATCAACGGAAAAGGCGAGGGGAGACATGGGGGTCGTTTCGGTCATATGCGCGTCTTATCGCCGGATGCACAAAAGTGCGAGCAGATTTGCGTTTTCTCCAATATCCGTCCTCGGGCCATTGTCAGCGCTGGTTTCATTTGCAACACAATGGGTGTGACGCGCGCGCCTGCGCGGCATGCGATTATCATTGATAAGCCAAAAATGCCCTCAAGAGCATTTCGCAAAGAGGAGGATCCCCATGCAACCCCACGCAACCGCCCCCTATGATCAATGGATCGAATATGATCCCGAAACCATGCTGGCGCGGGCCCAAGCGTTTTACGACGAGGTCAACCGCCGCCGCACCACCCGCTATTTTAGCGACCGTCCGGTATCCCGCGCGCTGATCGAAACCTGTCTGTTGGCGGCGGGCACGGCCCCCAGCGGAGCCAATCATCAACCCTGGCACTTTGCCGTGATCGAAAGCGCTGCGGTTAAGGCCAAGATAAGAGCGGCCGCCGAGGAAGAAGAGCGTACATTTTACGCCGAAAAAGCCCCTCAAGAATGGCTTGATGCCTTGGCCCCCCTCGGGACCGACGCCGACAAGCCGTTTCTGGAAACTGCGCCCTATCTGATTGCCATTTTCGCTCAAAAACGCGGCGGCCCCAATCCGGGGGATGAGAAGAAGAACTACTATGTCTCGGAAAGTGTCGGGATTGCCTCAGGGATTATGATTACGGCTCTGCATCACGCGGGACTGGCGACCTTGACGCATACGCCTGCGCCCATGAATTTTCTCAATGCCATCTGCGGGCGGCCGGACAACGAAAAGCCCTTTTTGCTCCTTGTCGTGGGCTACCCATCCGAGGACGCGACGGTTCCGGTCGCAGGCAAGATCAAGAAGCCATTGAGCGCGATTACAAGTTGGCTCTGAGGCGCAAACCCTTTAGAGGCTGATTACAAGGTTCGCGGTTGAGGCCCGAGCCTTGGGCGTGGCCCGAACACCGATTACAGAGACTGTTTATGGCTGATGATGAGCTTTTTATCCGCTGCACCGACCGCGACGGCGTAACCCACACCCTTCCGGCGCTCGAAGGCTGGCGCGTGATGGAAATCATCCGCGATAGCGGTCTGTCGATCAAGGCGGAGTGTGGCGGCGCGCTCGAATGCGCGACCTGTCATGTCTATGTCGGCGACGCTTGGATGGACCGTCTCGTGCCCAAGCGGGATGAAGAAGACGAAAAGCTCGACGAGGCCTTTATGGTCAAACGGACCTCGCGCTTGTCCTGTCAGATCTTGATGAGCGAGGCCCTGAACGGCCTCGAAGTGACCCTTGCGCCGGAAGGCTGAGGCTAGGGCGTATAAG
>DAITMY010000342.1:0-2041 GCA_036834925.1 Asticcacaulis sp. | reverse complement strand
CTTCCTCGTTCTGTTGCCCGGTCAGGCGGCGGATAATGCCTACGGACCCGATCCGCGCTCTGGGCGCAGCCAGAACCTCGGCACTATGGGCAACGCGACCCACGCCTGATTTTAAAGCGGGGCGGGACCGCTGACCACCCGGCCAAACAGGCCGACAAAGGCCTGACGCAGGGCCTCATCGGCCTCATCCATCGTCACGGGCAAGCCGAGGTCCACAAGGCTCGTCACCCCGTGTTCGGTGATGCCACAGGGCACGATGCCGCCAAAGTGGCCAAGGTCCGGCTCGACATTCAGGCTGATGCCGTGAAAGCTGGTCCAGCGGCGTAACTTCACTCCGATGGCAGCGATCTTGTCTTCGCGCGACGGCACGCCGGGCTCGCGGCGTTCAACCCAGACCCCCACGCGGCCCTCGCGGATCTCGCCCTTGACGTTAAAGGCCCACAGGGCGTCGATCACCCAGTGCTCCAGCGCCTGGACAAAGGCGCGCACGTCACGCCGCCGGGCCTTGAGGTCCAGCATCACATAGGCCACGCGCTGGCCCGGCCCGTGATAGGTGAATTGCCCGCCGCGCTCGGTGGGATAGACCGGAAACTGATCGGGCTGCAAAAGATCTTCGGCCCGCGCCGACACCCCGGCGGTATAGAGCGGCGGATGCTCCAGAAGCCAGATCAGCTCCGGTGCCTCGCCCGCATTGATCGCCGCAACCCGCGCTTCCATGGCCGCCACCGCTTCGGGATAGCCCACAGCTTGCGTCGAGACCGCCCAGTGCACGGGCGCGCCATCGGAGCGGCCAAAAACAGGGGCGGGCGGATCATCGGCCAGGGGGGATCTTAACGCGTCATCAAGCATAAACCTTCAATGTGGCGCGCGGGACGCAAATTCAAGTCTGCCGTCAAAAGAAGTCCAAAGAGAGCCCCCACGTGTCCGTCAGTCAGGTCGAAGCCGTACCGGTCGAAATTTCCATCGTTTTGGGGCGCAGCACCTTGCCGATGCAGCAGCTTCTGCGCATGGGCCGGGGCGCGGTGATCCCACTTGATGCCCGCGAACATGACGAGGTCTGGATTCTGGCCAACAACCACCCGGTCGCGCGCGGTGAAATCCAGATCTTTGAGGAAAAGATCTCGATCGTCGTTACCCGCGCCGCTGATGTCTATGACTATATGGCGGGGTCGTAAGGCCCGCGCTGCATCGGGAAATTCTTGTCGTTTCAACCCGTCCGTGCTAGGGTTCAGGGCAAGGTGGAGAGCGTTTACGCCCTCCACCCCGCCTTTAGAAGAGGTCTTTCAGTCTGCTGATCTCGACGGTCAAATCAAGGATCAGCTTTCTGAGAGACTTTCTAAAGGAGAACCGAAACCGAAGTTTCATGGTGTTCTCCTTCTGAAGCCATCAGGCAAAGTGCCTGACATCAGCATTATGCCATGCAATTTATCAGGGATATATGCACTGGTGCGCCCTTGGGGTGCGTTTTGGCTGTTGTGTGATCGGATCGCCGCGCGCAGCGAAATTCAGATCTTTGAGGAAGAGATCTCGATTGGTGTTGCCCGCGCTGTAGATGTCTACGAACATGTGGCAGGATTGTAATAGCGTGCCGTGTAATGGGCTGTAGTTGTTTGTAATTTTTTTCATGTTATTGAAGGATTTTTATTTTTTCTCTAATATTATTTAGTTTTATTTGATCGCCAATTGTTTCATATATTGTTTCGAGTGACTTGTAAGTATCAATTTTGAATTCAGTATGATCACCTTGAATCTCTTTTAAGCTCTCTAAGCTGAGTAAGTAATATTTTTCGGAATTCTCATAATTTTTTTGTTTGAAATAAAATGTGGCAATTTGTTTAGAAAACATAACGGCGTCGTTTCTGTCAATATTCTTGTTTTTAATCATGATATTGATTGCTTTTATCATATAATTTTCTACTAATGTGTAGTTATTAACTTGTATATTTATAAGGGTAGCCAAAACAAGATCTTCAATTAAATCGATTGAATCGTCAGTAGGGTTGTGTTTGTTTCTAATGTGAATTACGTTATTAATTAAGTC
>DAITMY010000341.1:0-2062 GCA_036834925.1 Asticcacaulis sp. | reverse complement strand
GCCCTAAGCCCGCCATCACAGCGGTCGAAACGCCCCATGTATTCGTCATCACAGCCAGAGAGAGCGGCATCGACAGCAGGATGGCCGAGGCCCCCAGAAGCGCTGCCTGCATCTCGGCGGCGGACAGGCGACGCATCCCTGCGCCAATCACCAGAACCGCCACCCCTAGCATGATCGAAATGCCCATCCCCTGCATTTCGTTTGGCGCAATCTTGGGTGTCTGAGTAAACCAGCCAGTGAGCCGGACCCCGATACTAAAGAGAAACGCCGTCGAGAAGGTTACGAGGAAAAACGCCGTTGCAGACCGGATTGCCCCGAGAACACCCTTAGTCATGACTTACCCCCCTGTTGCTTTTTCATCTCCCGGAAGAACAGACTTGGCCCCTTCCCATGGGGACAAGAAATCAAACTTACGGAATTCCTGAACCAGCTTGACCGGCTCATAAACCACCCGCTTTTGCGCCTCGTCCCAGCGGACTTCAACGAAGCCGGTCATGGGGAAATCCTTGCGTAGCGGATGGCCGGTAAAGCCATAGTCGGTCAGCAGGCGACGCAGGTCCGGATGATCCGAAAAGGTCATGCCGTACATGTCAAAGGCTTCGCGCTCATACCAATCGGCGTTGGGATAGACATCCCGCACCGTCGGCACAGGTTGCGCTTCGTCAGTCGTCACGCGAATCCGAACCCGCAGGTTCTGGGTCAGGGACAGAAGATGGTAGACCACATCAAAGCGCTCGGCCCGGTCGGGATAGTCAGCGCCGCACAGGTCAATCAGCTGCTGGAAGCGGAAATCCGCACCGTCACGCAGCAGGGTCAGCACTGAAACGATCTGGTCGCGCTGCGCCTCAAGGGTCAGCTCACCAAAGGCGATGCGAGCCGAGACGATGGCTCCACCCGACTGGGCTATGGCTTTTTCCGACAGCGCCTGAAGACGTTCAACGGACATGCAGCGTCTCCCTTAGCGCTCGATGGTGCCGGTACGGCGGATCTTTTTCTGCAGTTGCAGCAAGCCGTAGAGCAGCCCTTCGGCAGACGGCGGGCAACCGGGCACATAGACGTCCACCGGCACAATCCGGTCACAGCCACGCACCACAGAGTAGCTGTAGTGATAATAGCCGCCGCCGTTGGCGCAGGAGCCCATCGAGATGACGTAGCGCGGATCGGGCATCTGGTCATAGACCTTGCGCAGCGCCGGGGCCATCTTGTTGGTCAGGGTACCGGCGACGATCATCAGATCCGACTGACGCGGGCTGGCGCGCGGGGCGATCCCGAAGCGCTCGATGTCGTAGCGCGGCATGGCTGCCTGCATCATCTCAACGGCGCAGCACGCCAGACCAAAGGTCATCCACATCAGCGAACCGGTACGAGCCCAGTTGATGACTGAGTCTAGAGGCGCTGTTATGAAGCCCTTCTCGCCGACTTCGGCCGAGATTTGTTCAAAAAACTTGTCGTGCAGAGCCGGGTCATAGCCTTCGACCATTGACCGGCCCGCCATACCCGCAGGAAGGATTACTCCCATTCCAGGGCCCCTTTGTTCCATTCGTAAATGAAGCCGACCGTCAATACGCCCAGGAACACCATCATGGACCAGAACGCAAAGATCATCTCACCCTTGGCCAAGTCGAACATCGACACAGCCCAGGGGAACAGGAAGGCAATTTCAAGGTCGAAGATAATGAACAGGATCGACACCAGATAGAAGCGCACATTGAACTTCTGGCGCGCGTCATCAAAGGCGTTGAACCCGCATTCATAGGCCGACAGCTTTTCGCTGTTCGGCGATTTTGGTGCGATCACTAGGGCCCCAATCAGGAAGAGTAGCCCCAGACCAGTCGCAATCCCGATAAAGATCACGACCGGCAGATATTCGAGCAGAAACGCATTCATCGGTGGCCTCGCCCCGCCAGTGGAAGACGGCGGAATCACGGCGTTCTAGACCAACCTGTCGCTGGCTTCAAACCTTACAAGGCAGTTTTCCCAAACGATTTTGACAGAAAACCGTACTATAATTGCGAACGCCTCTCATTAATATATGCGCCACTCTCTTGATTTTAATATATCC
>DAITMY010000340.1:0-2066 GCA_036834925.1 Asticcacaulis sp. | reverse complement strand
GCCTTGGCCACGGCCGCGCTCAGCCCGCAATTCGCGCTTGCAGCCGGGGGCGGCGAGAAGAAAAAAGGGGGCGGCGCAACCTATGTCCAGTTCCCGATGATCACCACGACGATTTTCGCCAGCAATGGCCGGCGTGGCATCTTGACCGTTGAACTGGGGGTCGATGGGGGCAAGCCTCAAGTGGCAGAGGCCATCCAGAAATGGACGCCCCGCCTTCGTGATGCCTATATCAGCACGATTTCCCGATACGCCGGCACGCTCCGGCCGGGCAGCTTGCCTGACACAGATTACCTTGCAAGCCAGCTTCAACGCACGACAGAAGACACTCTGGGGCAAAAAGGCACCAAGCTTCTCCTTGGCACCGTCATGCTCTATTGAGGTGCGATGGCATCCATAAAGCGAGCCATTTCAATGTCTCGCTCGGTCACACCGCCCGCGTCGTGTGTGGTTAACAGGACCTCCACCCGGTTATAGACATTAAACCACTCTGGGTGGTGATCTACCTTGTCGGCATACAAGGCCGCCCGGGTCATAAATCCAAACGCTTGATTGAAATCCCGGAACGTGAAGACCCGGAACAAACCGTCTTTGTCGCCTTTTGCCCGTTGCCACTCAGGGAAAAGTGCCAAAACTGCATCGAGATCAAGCTTTTGCATCACAGGCCTCTACGTGAGTCGGCGGCAGTCAATCCGCCACCCTATTCGTTCCTTGGAATAAAAAAACGGGAGCAGCAAGCTGCCCCCGATAAAAATGGCTGTCAGTAAAACCTGCGGCCCATGAATTGGACCAGACTGGTCGAAAATTGGACCAGCCAGACATCCGCATACGGAACGCGTATGCGGCGCCTCAATCCGCGTTACGCAAGAGTGACTTGCGGGACAAGGGCCCATGCTGAAACTGAGACGTCACGCCACAAATTTGAGACAGATTGATGAGCACCAGAGCGCTCGTCTTGACCGTGGCGACGCCCCCCCTTAGGCTAGTACGGTGCAGGACCGCTTAGTGTAAGGCCCGAATGGACTCGAGTCGTCGCCTTCCTTTTGTAGAAATAAAATCAAGCCTATCCCATGCAGGAGAGACGCTTGAAGTCTATGAAGAGGCCATCAATCCAATTTTTGACGTACAAGTTTCACCCGATAATAGAAACGAAGCACTTGTAGCCCTCAAAACATATAATATTGGCCCCCTACTGCTTGGGCAAGCCTCCATGAAGGGCGCTCATTTTCAATACAGTCGGCAACCGCGCAAAATTGCTCAAACCAGTCTTGATCTGCTTTTGATCCAAATAATTACCGACGGATCAGATGTCCGCACAGCCTACAAAGACCGTCTCATCAGTACGCCAGGTGATGTTTGCATCACGGATTTAACTCGCACCTTCCGGTCAGAAGCCCAGACTTGTGGCAACTTTACCTTGGCCATTCCAAGGACACTGGTCAGTCAAAACGAAGCGCAGTTGGACGCGTTGCATGGTCAGGTCTTTGCCAGCCATTCTGTCGTCGGAAAATTGTTTCATGATCACGTCAACAGCCTATGGACTATGGCGCATCATATTGCCCCGGAAGATGCGGAACGCGCGGCGCGTGGGACGATCAGCCTTTTTTCAGCATTAGCCCTGCAAACCCAAGATTTTGAAGCGAGAGCCCACGCGGTTGAAGCCGCGCAACTCGTCCGCATCCGTCGTTATATTGATCAGTCCTTGGCGGATCGCGACTTGGGGCCGCAAAAACTGTGTCACGAATTTGGCGTGTCACGGGCTAGCCTGTACCGGCTGTTTGCGCCCTTGGGTGGGGTCTCAGACTATATCCGTAGCCGTCGCTTGCAATTGGCCTTTCGGCTTCTGACTAACCCGGCACACTTCCGACGCAGCCTGAGCACCGTGGCCCATGATTGTGGGTTCAACGATTGGTCTGGCTTTTCTCGTGCCTTCAAATCCAAATACGGTTTTGGTCCGGGAGAAGCGCGAGACTTAGGGCAAACAGACTACCTCGCCCATCAACAGAACACGCAGGCCGACGGGCCGCGGCGTTTACCGGCGTGGCTTCGCGCGCTCGACCAGCTATAGC
>DAITMY010000339.1:0-2067 GCA_036834925.1 Asticcacaulis sp. | reverse complement strand
GCCTTGGACCGAGGCCGAACGCGACGCCCAGCTCATTCAGCGCGGGCGCTATGTTGAATTCAACCTGCTCTACGACCGGGGCACCCTGTTCGGGCTCAAGACCGGCGGCAATGTCGACTCGATCCTGTCGTCGATGCCACCGATGGTGAAGTGGCCCTGATCCTATGACCTTGGGTCATTCATAACGGATCCAGAATTCCTTACTCCGCCTACGATTCCGCCTTGTCGCCACAGGCCTTGGTCGTGTAACTGCGTTCGCGTGTTTGTGTGGCGGGATATCCCGCTTTTTCCAATCGGAGATCCGTCCGTGACCGCCTCCCCCGAGACCCCGGACAGCGCCGTTGCGCCCCAATCCGCGCCCGCTCCCGACCTGCGCGACGGCGTAACCTTGATTAACCTCTACTCCGTCACAGCAGACCGGCAGGCCACTCTGGCTGAGGCCCTTAGCGCGTTGATGGATGAAGCGGTTCGGGTCCAGCCCGGCTTTCGCAGCTCTCGAATCCTTCGGAGCCTCGACGGCCAGACCGTCGCCTCCTATGCCGAATGGGACAGCGAGGCGGACTGGAAAGCCATGTTCCGGGACGCCGTGGTCAACCGCCATATGGAACAGGTGCTGAAGCTGGCTAACTTCCAGACCAAGCTCTACGCGCTTTGCTCCAGTCATACCAAGGCTGAGCGCGAAGACTGACCCCGGGGTCGGATCAGACCTCGCCCCGTAGAAAATCCCGGATCCAGCGCCCGGCGCGATGCGAATCGTTCGGAGCCTCAAGGCTGTTGATCGCCGAATCGGCAAAATCCGCGCTAAAGCGGCTACCGCGGCGGGCTTCGATCAGGGCGCGGGCAAAGTCTGGGGTAAACTCCGGGTGCCCTTGGAACGATATCGCCTTGCGGCTTCGATAGCTCAGACCCGCATAGGGGGTAAAATCGCTGGAGACCGTGATCTCTGCGTCCGGCGGACACACCACCACCTGATCCTGATGCGAGACAGGTAGAGCCAGCGATGCGGTCTCCTCAGCCCACGGGCCGTAGTGGACCGCATAGCGATGCAGGCCAAGGCCCCAGCCCTTGTCCGACTTTTCGACCTGCCCACCAAAGGCCTGCGCCATGACCTGATGGCCGAAACAGATCCCCACCATCGGCACGGTGTCCGGCACCGAACGTAAACATGCCATCAACGGCTGGATCCAGGGATCGGAATCGTAAACCCCGGCGGGCGATCCGGTGATCAGGATCCCGCTCACCCCCGCCAGCGTGTCTGGCAACGCCCCCTCCAGCACCGGCACCACAGTCAAAGCGGGCGGATCCAGCAGATCGCGGAACATATCCGGATAGCGCCCGAACTGGCGTGGTAACGGATCGGGGGCAATCCCGGTTTCAAGGATCAGCAGGGTCATGCGCTCAGGCCTCCGGCTCAGAAGGGATCTCAGTGTCGATATAGGCCTGCAATTCCGCACGAAAATCCCAAGCCGGAAAATCAGCATCGACCCAACGCTGCTCTAGGGTCTTGAGGGCCAAGCCAATCTGGTCACCACTCAGGTTACTTAAAGCCTTCACATCCCGACCGCGTAAGCCAAAGGTCGGCACCGGCCAGGCCTCAAGCGCCTCCAACGCCGCCCGACGCGCAGGCAAGAGAGTCGCCTCAAGCAACAAACTGCGGGCCAAAGCCAGCCTGACAACCGGTTTACCCAAGCGATAGGCCGCAACGCGCAGACTGTGGGGATCCCAAGACTCCGCCTCCTTCGGCAAGGCGGGGTTTAAACCGGCCTCCAGCACGGCCTTGTGGGCCCGAGACAGCCGAAGGCGCGTACAAGCCGCATCAACCGCAGACGGAGTCGCATCAACCAACAAGGCCAGCCGCGCCACCGGATCCGGCTCCAGGGCAAAAGCGGCCTGAATGCCATCCGGGGTGATGTCCGCAACCTGAAGAACCGATCCAAGACAGGTGCGCAAGGGCATGACCACCGCCAAAAGACCCGTTGCGGCTAAAATCTTAAGGCCTTCGGTGTGTAGCCGCTCCCCTGACAGCCCCGTCATGCGGCCGCGCAAGGCCAGACAGGCCTCAAGCCC
>DAITMY010000338.1:0-2074 GCA_036834925.1 Asticcacaulis sp. | reverse complement strand
CCCTCGGATGCACCGCCGCCGCCGAAGCTGCAGCCGCGCGTTCCGGCGCCGATTGCCTCGGACGTGCCGCCTCCGCCGCCCCTGAATATCCCGCCGGTCAAGCAAGAAGACCGTCGTGAATATGAAGGTCCGCCGGTGATTACGCAAAGTCCGCCGCCGCCGCCGGCTCCCCCGGCGCCTCCGGCCCCGCGGATTCTGACGGCCCAGTGGTCTTACATGCCTGGCACTGAGGACGCTGAGCGGTTCTATCCGTCGCGGGCTCAGGATCAGGAAGTCACCGGTTCGGCGACGGTTGAATGTACCGTTCTTCCGAATGGTAAGGTTACGGCTTGTCGGACCATCAATGAAAGCCCCTCGGGCTACGGGTTCGGTGACGCGACTGTCAAGGTGCTGGAGCGTTACGCCAAGGCCAAGCCGAAAACCGCTGACGGTGAAGCCATCGCAGGCGGCACGGTTCGCGTTCGCTACAAGTGGGAGCTGGGAGAGTAATCTTCCGACTTCTGGTCAAAAATTCGCCCCGTCGGATCTCCGGCGGGGCGTTTTTCTGTTTTTGGGTCAGAGACAGTCCGGGCGCGGGCGCATCTGGAAACCCCCGTCGCCCTATGCCATATACACACTTGCCCAAAGGGCGGGCCGGGGGTGGCCGGTACGGGCATAAGGGTGAGGAGAACTGCGATGACAACTGGGCTTCAGCGTATCGCTAAGGGGATTACCGCGCGCCATGCCGCGATTGCAGGCGCGATCTGTCTCGCAGTTGGGGGGGGGAGTGGCCTTGCGGCCTGTTCCTATAATGAAACCCTGGGCCGCGATCAGTTCTTGCTGGTCGATAATGCCGCGCTGGAAAAGGCCTCGCTGGAAGCCTGGCAGATGAACCTGCGTAAGAGCAAGGTCTCGACCGACAAGGTCCTTAACCAGCGTCTTCAGACGGTCTCGGCGCGCATTGTACGCGCGGCGGGTCTGGAAAACCGTCCGTGGGAATATGTGTTGTTTGATGATCCTTCGGCCAACGCCTTTGTCATTCCGGGCGGCAAGATCGGCGTCAACACGGGCCTGTTCAAGGTTGCGCGCAATGATGACCAGCTCGCCGCTGTGATCGGGCACGAGGTTGCCCATTCGGTCGCCAACCACGCCGCCGAGCGCTATTCCCAGACCATGGCCGCCCAGATCGGCCTGGCGGTGGCTCAAGGCGCGGCTGCTCAGGATAATCCGGATCTAGCCCGCCAGATTGGCGCCTATGGCGGCATCGGCGCTCAGCTAGGTTTGCTGCTCCCGTTCTCGCGTAAGCACGAACTCGAAGCCGACCGCATTGGCGTCGATTATATGGTCCGCGCGGGATACAAGGCCAATGAGGCCATCGCGCTGTGGCGGAATATGGCTCAGAACCGCGAGGGACGGGGCCAGCCGCCGCAGTTTCTGTCGACCCACCCCAGCGACGACACGCGGATCAACGCCCTTCAACAATATATTCAGGCAAAAGGCTACTGAGGGGCAAAATAGGGCTTGATCGCCCCCGGCTCCAAGGTTAGAGACTACGCCCTCTCAAGGACGTGCCGCCTTAGCTCAGTAGGTTAGAGCGCCAGATTGTGGCTCTGGAGGTCCCCTGTTCGAGACAGGGAGGCGGTACCATTCTTCTCTTCGCCTTGCGAAGGCCGCGCCAAGGGGCGCAGGATAGGCGGACCTGATGTCTGGCTTTTTCCATGACTGAACAACCCTATATCGTTGTCGGTGGCGGTATAGTGGGTCTGTTGACGGCCTTGGGTTTGCAAGCCTCTGGCCATCCGACTCATCTCATACAGGATCGCCCGTCTCTCGGCACCGCTTCGGCGGCCGCTGCGGGCATGATCGCTCCGGCACTGGAAGCTGCCCAAGACTATCCCGATCCGCAATCCTACCACTGGCTGTGTTCCGCGCGCGATCTCTGGCCACTCTGGCTTGAGAGCCTAGAGCTGGTAGAAGTCATTCCGCTTGATCGAGGGGGAACCCTTTGGTTTGCGCCAGATGATGCGCAGCGCTTTGACGCAATGCACGGACGGCTCGTCGCTATGGGGGATCCGGTGGTTAAGCTGGCTCCGGG
>DAITMY010000337.1:0-2094 GCA_036834925.1 Asticcacaulis sp. | reverse complement strand
GACCCACAGGACGTGACCGGTTCAAAGCCGCGCTTTTGCCTGAAGCGGTGTCTTTTGTGGGGGGGGCTTGGGGTCTTGGCGCTACTGGTCACGGCTGTGATCGTTTTTCGCGATGCGATCCTCAGTCATGGTCTTGATCCCAAGGTGCCGTTCCAGACCTATCAGCCGTCAGCGGCCCCGGATTATCGCAAGGCCCGGGCCTGGGCCCGGATCCCGGACAATCCGCATCTGTGGAGCGCCACCGATCCAGCCGTCGATGTGTTCTTTGTCCACCCGACCACCTATGACGGCGGGCGACACTGGAATGCACCCTATGATGACAAGGCGACGCAGCGGATCCTTGAAACGCGCATCCTGCCCAACTATGCTGGGCCCTTTATCCGCAGCGGCCGGATCTTTGCCCCCCGTTACCGTCAAGCCTCGCTCTATAGCAGCCTGACCCTGCGCGAAGATGCCCGGGACTCGCGCCGGTTTGCCTATAATGATGTCCGTCAGGCGTTTCTGACTTGGCTTCAGGCCTACAACAGCGGACGCCCGTTTGTGCTGGTTGGGGTCGAGCAAGGCGGCTTGCACGCCGCGCGTCTGTTGCGTGATGAGATCGCGGTGCGGCCAGATCTGAAGGCGCGGATGGTGGCGGCCTATATCATCGGGGCCCCATTGCGACGCCATGATTATAATGCGGCGACAACGATCCCTACCTGTCAGGCGCGTACCGAAGCTGGATGCCTTGTGGCCTATGCGCCTGTTCAAGTCTCAAGCTTGCCCCGCGCCGAAAAGCCGAAGGAGACAAAAGAGGGGGGCTCTAAATCCTTACCCAAGCCGTCCAAGGCGCTCTACTGGCAACCCGATGGCTCGCTTGAACCGATCGGCACCCAGCCGCGTGTTTGTGTGAACCCGGTTCTGGGGCGTGAAACATCAGAGACCGCGTTGGAGCGTTTGCACTTGGGCGGCGCCAATGCCACCGGTCTGGACGCGAGCGACCGACCGGCGTTTCTGTCGCGTCAGGTTAGCGTGGCCTGTGTTGACGGAGACTTGACTTATAGCCGTCCGACGTCCGGAACGCTTCTTCATAAGGGATCTTTGCTGGATAAGAAAAAAGTCCCAAATTTCAATATGTTTTATGGAGATCTTGAAGCGGACTTTGAGGCGCGAATTGCGGTTTGGGCGGCACAGCCGGGTGCGCATTTGCCGGGGGCGACCCGGGGCCAGATCATCGTCCGCGACGCCCCGATCCACCGCATCGACTGAGTCCACCGCCGACCTATTCCGCCACTGGCCAGTCAAACAGGTGCACGAGTTGGCTGAGGGCGGTTGCGCGAGGGCTGTCCGGAGCAGGCGGCTGACGCAGGATCAGGGCGGCATCCCGCGCGGCTATGCTCAACAAATCCCCATGGGCCAGCGGATCGGCAAACTGATAGGCGGGAAAACCGGATTGCTTCAGGCCGAGCAAATCGCCTTCGCCCCTTAGCTGCCAGTCCCGTTCGGCAATGACAAAGCCATCCTCGGTCTCGCGCAGCACCTCAAGACGCGCCCGACCGGCCTTGGACAGGGGCGTGCCGTAAAGCAGGATACAGGCACTTTCGCCGCCGCCACGTCCCACCCGTCCGCGCAACTGGTGCAGCTGGGCCAGACCGAAGCGTTCGGCGTGTTCAATCACCATGATGGTGGCATTGGGCACATCCACCCCGACCTCCACCACCGTCGTGGCGCAAAGAACGGCGATCTCGCCTCGGGAAAAGGCCTGCATGGTGGCCTCTTTTTCGGCGGGTGGGCGCTGGCCGTGGACCAGCCCCACCGGCAATCCCAGCGCACCAGACAGATCATGCACCCGGGCCTCGGCGGCGGCCAGATCCAGCTCTTCGGTCTCATTGACCAGCGGACAGATCCAATAGGCCTGCGTGCCCTTGGCGATCGCCTGTTTCAGGCGCGCCACCACCGCCCCGATACGGTCCAGCGGCAAGACGGCGGTCGTCACCGGCTGGCGGCCGGGCGGCTTTTCATCGAGGCTCGACAGGTGCAGGTCCCCGTATTGGGTCAGGGCCAGAGAGCGCGGAATCGGCGTGGCCGACAGGCTGAGCACATGTACGCTTTCCC
>DAITMY010000336.1:0-2106 GCA_036834925.1 Asticcacaulis sp. | reverse complement strand
GGGTGTGGGCTGGTGTTTCCGGTACAGGCTGGGTCGCCTGGGCAATTGCTGCGTTGGCGGCAAGCGGGGAAAGCCCGATAACGAGGGCTAGAACTGCATGGCGTAGAGTCAGGTGCGATGTGGATGAGCGAAGGTTGGGCATGTTGGCCTCCAGATGTCACAGGTTTCGCGACGGTTTTGTCGCCAATAGTTCTTGATGTGACTTGGATAGAGGGGGTATGATTAATATAGTCTTTCAGTAACTTGTGGCTTTGCTTTGATGTAATAGGTATATAATGGTTTTAATGGGAATGAATTCATGGATTTTATTCCTTAATCGCCAACAACTGTTTTGTGGCTTGAATTTGCTGGCGATGCTTAATTAAGTATGGAAGGACTTAAGGCCGGTAGGCCTGTTCCGCGGCCACGAAATCGGCATGAAATTCGATTGCGTGTTGTAAAAATATTACAGATAATCTTTTAGACAACGGATCCGCGCCTGCTGCACCCGCGAAAAAGCGGTGGGGCGGGGGTGGCTTTGTGGCGCAGTTTCGGTTACAGACGCCGAAAGTTTGATTACCCTTCCTTTGTTAAAGGGCCTCTCGGCGGGGGTCGCATGTCGCGACAGTTCCGGACGGCGAGGCCTTTGTTCTGTCTGACAGGCCCTCATGAACCTCCGCAATATCGCTATCATCGCGCACGTTGACCACGGCAAGACGACCCTTGTTGACCAGCTTCTGGCCCAATCCGGGGTGTTCCGAGCCAATGAGGCCACGGTGGAACGGGCCATGGACTCCAACGACCAAGAGCGTGAGCGTGGCATTACCATTCTGGCCAAGTGCACCAGCGTTCTGTGGGACGGTAAGGCGGGCGAAACCCGGCTCAACATTATCGACACCCCCGGCCACGCCGACTTTGGCGGTGAAGTCGAGCGGATCCTCGGCATGGTGGACGGCTGCGTTCTGCTGGTGGATGCCGAAGAGGGCGTGATGCCCCAGACCAAGTTCGTGCTGGGTAAGGCCTTGAAGATGGGTCTGCGTCCGATCCTGTGCCTGAACAAGGTGGATCGCCCGCACGCCGATCCGGATCGCGTGCTGAACGAAGCCTTTGACCTGTTCGCCGCCATGGGCGCAACGGACGAGCAGCTTGATTTCCCGCATATCTACGCTTCGGGCAAGAACGGCTGGGCGACGCTGGACATGAACCAGCCGAGCGACACCTTGGCCCCGCTGTTTGACCTGATCGTGGACCACGTTCCGGCCCCCAAGGCGCAGGAGCGGATCAACGAGCCGTTCCAGATCCTGTCGGTGCTGATTGAAAGCGATCCGTTCCTGGGCCGCATCCTGACTGGCCGGATCCATGCGGGTAAGGCCGTGCCGGGCATGGCGATCAAGGCGTTGAACCGCGACGGTGTGGAAATCGAACGCGGCCGTATCACCAAGGTGCTGGCGTTCCGGGGCTTGAAGCGTCAGCCGATCGACGACGCCGAGGCCGGGGACATCGTCGCCATCGCGGGTCTGAGCAAGGCAACCGTGGCCGACACGCTGTGCGCCATGGACATCACCGAAGCCCTGCCGTCACAGCCGATTGACCCGCCGACCATCTCGATGACCGTATCGGTCAATGACAGCCCGCTGGCCGGCCGTGAAGGCGACAAGGTGCAGTCGCGCGTAATCCGTGATCGCCTGCTCAAGGAAGCCGAATCGAACGTCGCGATCCGCGTGACCGAAACGGACGAAAAAGACGCCTATGAAGTCGCCGGTCGCGGTGAACTGCAACTGGGCGTGCTGATCGAAAACATGCGCCGTGAAGGGTTCGAAGTGGCCATTTCGCGTCCGCGCGTGGTGTTCAAGCAGGACCCGGAAACCGGTCAGCGCCTGGAGCCGATCGAAGACGTGATGATCGACGTGGACGAAGAGTTCTCGGGTGTCGTGATCGAAAAGCTCAGCGCCCGTAAGGCCGAGTTGAAGGACATGGGCCCGTCGGGGGCCGGCAAGACCCGCATCCAGCTCGTCGCGCCGTCTCGCTCGCTGATCGGCTATCAGGGCGAGTTCCTGACCGACACCCGGGGGTCGGGCGTGCTCAACCGCGTCTTCAGCCACTATGAGCCCTACAAGGGCGCCATCG
>DAITMY010000335.1:0-2109 GCA_036834925.1 Asticcacaulis sp. | reverse complement strand
ATGCGCCGCTGGTTGACCGCGTGAACAGCCGCCAGGAGCTGGATGACCTGCTAGCCCAGATGATTGCCGAGTTTGGCCTGTTGCATTCGCAAATCCGCGTGGCCGACCAGCGCACCGACAGCGAGACCGCCCCGGTGGCCCGTCTTGGGGCCGTGTTCAGCTCTACGGACGCAGGCCTGAAGATCGAACGCATTTATCGCGGTGAAGCGGAAACCCCGAGCGACCGGGGGCCGCTGGAACGGGCCGCGATCAAGATCCTCGAAGGCGATGTGCTGACCCGGGTCAATGGCCAGCCGGTGCGCACCGACGGCGATCTCAATCAGGCCTTGCGCGAACAGTCGGGCCAGCAGGTGTTGATCGAGCTGATGCGCGACGGCAAGCCGCTGAAGACCGTCGTGACCCCCGTCGCTCAAGGCCGCGACAGCCAGTTGCGCTATAACGACTGGGTGATCCGCACCCGTGAGACGGTCAATAAGGCCAGTCAGGGCCGGATCGGCTATGTGCACCTGTTTGCCATGGGGGCCACGGATGTCGCCAGCTTTGCCCGCGAGTTCTATGCCAACTATGACCGCGAAGGCCTGATCATCGATGTGCGGCGCAATCGCGGCGGCAATATCGACTCGTGGATCATCGAAAAGCTGCTGCGCCGCAACTGGATGACTTGGAAAACCGCCAAGGGCGTAACCTACAACAACATGCAACAGACCTTTGGCGGCCAGCTGGTGGTCCTGACTGATGAAATGACCTATTCGGACGGGGAAACCTTTGCCAATGGAGTCAAGACCCTGAAACTGGCGCCGCTGATCGGCACCCAGACCGCTGGGGCCGGGGTGTGGCTGTCGGATCGTAACCGCCTGATGGACGGCGGCATGGCCCGCATCGGCGAGACCGGCCAATATAACGCTGCGGGTGAGCTGCTGGTCGAAGGCGTCGGGGTCACACCGGACATCGTGGTGGAAAACAAACCCTATGCCACCGCCACCGGACAGGACGCCCAGCTCGAAGCGGCCCTGTCGCATCTGCTGCAACGTCTGCCAAAACGGTAAGGTTTAGGTACGTCTCTCCTCCCTGTGGCGTAAGCCATGGGGAGGGGCTGAGCGTGTCTGGACCGAATAGATGGGAACCGTTTTCTCCTCCCCGCTCTGGGGGGAGGTGCCCCTGTCAAGGGGCGGAGGGGTGTTTTCGGTCAAAGAACCCCCTCCACCGCTTCGCGGTCCCCCTCCCCGCCGTGACCGGCAGGGAGGAGAAAATCACACCAAGGAAGCGGTCACTCAGCGGGGCGTGCGGGCGCCGCCCATGGCCGGGGCGACGGTGAGCTGATAGTCGGGGGGGACCGCGAACCAACGCGGCTCCTGACGAGTCAGGCTGAGGGTCTCGACCTGAAACACCGGGCTTTTGCGGCCCTGGGGTGTCATTTGCAGGATCAAGCCTTCACGGGTAGCACAGAGAATGCCCGCGCGCCCCAGATGGCCCGTATAGGACTTGAGCGTACAGGGCCGCCGCCCGACCGTTGAGCCACCCATGACCTTGAGCTGGGTGCCGGGGGTCAGGCGCGCTTCTTCGAGCGGAAGCGCAATTTGCGACAGGCTGTCGGGTCCGCCGGGGAACACCAGGGCCAGACGGTTGGTCCCCGCCGCACTGAGCACGGTGAGCGTCCCGCGCACGGGATCGGAAATATAGCTTTGCAGCAAGGCCCCCTGGACGAGGTCCACCCGATGGCGCCCACCCGAGTGGCGCACGGTGACCGGATCGCGAAAGCCGGCCAGACGTACGGTTGCGACATAGTCGGTGGTCGAGTTTGGCAACAGATCCGGGAACAGCATCGTTGCGCCTTGGGCCGGGGTCGGCTCTGCCACAGGCGCAGCTTGCGGGGCCACAGGCGGCGTTGGGCTCTTCAGCCCGCGCAAGGTCAGTCGCCCACCCGTATTGTCGCTGGCCAGTCCGGTTTGGGTCGGTCCGGTTTGGGCTGGGGCGGTTTGGGCGAATGCGGTCTGGACCAAGGCCAGGGGAGCCAGAAGACAGGCAAGGCTCAAGGCGAGGCTGCCCCCCCTTGATCGCCCCCAAAGGCTCTGCCTGACTTGCATCCGATCCTCTGCCATGGTCCCAGTG
>DAITMY010000334.1:0-2173 GCA_036834925.1 Asticcacaulis sp. | reverse complement strand
CCTGAAGCGCGCCGCTGCCGACGATCAGTTCACGCGCGCGGCGAAAATCGCCCTCGACCTGCTCGCGGCGACCCACGGCCCGGTCCCAGAAGGCGGCTTCGCGGGCATGGGTGCGGGCTACGGCCAGGATCAGCGGCAAGGTGGCCTTGCCTTCGCGGAAATCATCGCCCGCCGTCTTGCCCAGATCCTCGGTCGCGGCCCCATAGTCGAGGGCATCGTCGACCAGCTGGAAGGCAATGCCCAGCGCCAGACCATAGTCGCGCAAGGCGCTCACGGCCTCAGGATCCGCCCCCGCCGCCACCGCCCCGCTCTCGGAGGCCGCAGCAAACAGCTCGGCGGTCTTGGCACTGATGATGCGGATATAGACCTCTTGCGAGAGATGCATGTCGAAGGCGCGGGTCAGCTGCATGACCTCGCCCTCGGCGATCACGCTTGAGGCCCGCGACAGGATCGCCAGAGCGCGCAGGGACTCGGTCTCGACCATCAGCTCAAAAGCGCGGGCGAACAGGAAATCCCCGACCAGCACGCTCGACGGCGCCCCCCAGATCAGGTGGGCCGCAACCTTGCCCCGGCGCAACTGGCTGACGTCGACGATGTCGTCGTGCAGCAAGGTGGCGGTGTGAATGAACTCGACGGCGGCAGCCAGTTTGCACTGGTTGGTCTCGTCCGGGGCGGCCCCGGCCAGACGCGCGGCGGCCACAGTCAGCAGCGGACGCAGGCGCTTGCCCCCCGCCGAAATCAGATGCTCCGCCAGAGCCGGGATCACCGCCACCTCGCTTTGCATCCGGTCCCGGATCAGGGCATCGACCACACTCATGTCCGGCCCGGCCAGCCCAATCAGGGCTTTGACATCGCCCTTGGGGCGAGGGGGGGCGACATTCACGGCATCCACAACAGCGACTCCAGACTTGCGTTGCTCTGCAACTGCCCTGATTACAGCTTTTTGACAAGCCGTTTACGGTTCGGACAAGGGGATGGACTTCCGTTACGGGAAGGCCGTGCCCTGTGGGCTGCGACCAATCGGCGCACTTTGCCTGAGGGAAGCCGGATTTGAGCCAGAGTGAGCCAACGCCCCCCGCCTTCGAGGGGAGCCGAGCGGAAACCCTGTTGGGCGGACAGGTGGTGATCCGTCAGAGCCCGGACGGCTATCGTGCGGGCATGGACGCGGCCTTGCTGGCGGCGGCGTGTGGCCCCGCGCCGGGGGAGCGCGCGGCTCGCGACGGGATCGAGCTGGGCTGTGGGCCGGGGGCGGCCTTGCTTCAGGTGGCGCGCCGTCAGCCTGACCTAAGCCTGACCGGGCTGGAGATCGATCCGGCCGCCTTGTCGCTTGCGCACGATAATATTGCGGCCAATGGGCTGGCCGATCGCGTGTCGGTGCATGCGGGCGATATCGCCGCGGGCTTTGCCGCAACGGGGCTTGAGCGAGCGGGTCTGGTGTTCTGTAATCCGCCCTTTTTTGATGATCCGGCCCGGATGCGCGCGCCCAAGGCCGCCCGCGAACAGGCCTGGATGAATACGGCGGGGCTGGCGGTCTGGTGTGCCTTTGCCCTGGCGGCCAGTCGGGACGGCGGCCAGATCGTGTTTATCCACCGGGCCGACCGCCTTTATGACCTGCTGAATGGCCTGTCGCCCAAGGCCGGGGCATTTCAGATCCGCCCGGTGCAGAGCTTTGCCGGGGATCCGGCCAAGCGGGTGATCGTGCGGGCCCAGCGGTTGGGCAAGGCGCCGCTCAGGCTGCTGGCCCCGCTTGTGCTGCATACGGATCGCACCGAGGCGGACGGTTCGGGCCGCGTGGGCCACAGCCCCGAGGCCGAGGCCATCCTCTATGGCCGCGCTGGGCTTGAGTGGCTCTAGGCGGCGTAGGCGCTGAGGGCCGCAAGCGCCAGATCAAAGCCGCTGAGGTCGCCATAAAGCTCCGGCGTGACCACGACATAGAGCTTGCGGGTTTCCGCCCACAGCATGGCTGTTTCCGGCAGGCCAAAGTCCTCGACCTGGAGCCCCCAGGAGTCGCGCAACACCCCCGCCTCGTCCTGGACGAGCCCAAACAGCGCCCCGACCCGGTCGACGTGGTCGGCGTCCTCGTCCTCGGCCACGTTCATATAGGCGACGACGGGTTTGCCCAGAGCGGCGGCCACCCCGACCTCAAAGGCGGTCCCCGGATCGGCCCCAACCC
>DAITMY010000333.1:0-2197 GCA_036834925.1 Asticcacaulis sp. | reverse complement strand
ACCAGCTATAGCACCGATCAGACTCGCGTGGAATGACCAGGGCCAGTGGCACCGACTCTTGCCGACAAGGTTTGGACATCCGGATTAGAAGTAAAAATTGGAGCGGGCGAAGAGGATCGAACTCTCGACATCCACCTTGGCAAGGTGGCGCTCTACCGCTGAGCTACGCCCGCACTCCATCTCGAAAAGCCTTGGGGTGCCCCCCGTGCTCTCCGCGAGGCCGGTCTTATAGGCGAGGACCGCCGGGCCTTGCAAGCGCCTTTTTGAATTTTTTTGAACATTCCACAAAAAGACCGCAAGATATTGTTTTTGCTGAAATAATTCGAAAGGCGAGCCGAAGGCCGTGTGCCTTCGGCTCCGTTGTCCTTAGCGAGGGCCCATCCGGATCGCCCCATCGAGCCGAACCTTGGCTCCATTGAGGTAGGTATTTCTGCACATTTCGAGCGCCACGGAGGCATATTCCTCGGGCTTGCCCAAACGCTTGGGGAAGGGAATGGATGCAGCGAGGGCATCCTGAACATTCTGGGGCATGGCGGCCATCATCGGCGTGCCCATGATCCCTGGCAGGATCGTATTCACGCGGATCCCATCGTTCATCAGATCGCGCGCCATCGGCAAGGCCATAGCCAGCACCCCGCCCTTTGAGGCGCCATAGGCCACTTGGCCGATCTGACCTTCTTCAGCCGCCACTGAGGCCGTTGAGATAATCACCCCGCGCTCACCATCTTCGAGCGGCTCCAGGGCCATCATACCGGCAGCCGACAGACTGGCGCAGCGGAAGCTACCAATCAGGTTGATCTGGATAACTTTTTCGAACAGAGCGATGTCATGCGCCTTGATCTCGCCCGTATCCTTAGCCCGGCTGGCGGTTTTTTGCCCGACCGCAATCCCGGCACAGTTGACCAGAATGCGCTCCTGACCGTGGGCCGCACGCGCCGTGGCAAACCCGGCTTCGACACTGGCCTGGTCCGTGACATTGACGCTGGCAAATACGCCACCGATTTCGGTCGCAACGGCCTGGCCGCGCTCGGCATTCATGTCAAAAATCGCCACCTTGACGCCTTGAGCCGCCAGGGCCCGGGCCGTCGCTTCGCCCAGCCCCGAGGCCGCACCTGTGACAATGGCGCTGATAGAAGAGTCGAGTTTCATCCTGAGAGTCCCTATATTCTGGGTTATACGGTATGACCGCTATACAGGCACGACGAGGTATGACCAATGCCGGAAACAACCAAGGTGTCCGTCTCTGAAACGGTTCTGGATCCCTCGCGGGCCTTGGTGCCGGTCCAGATCGCATGCCACACGCAAACGGTCGATACCGGCTTCTGGCCCAAGGTTCGGCGTTTGGCGACCCGGCTTCCTTTTGCCCATAGTCTTGTGGCGCTTTGGTACTGTGCCCGTGACCCGAAGACCCCGGCCCGATCTAAAGCGCTGGTGCTGGCGGGATTGGCCTATTTTGTCCTGCCGACCGATGCGGTGCCCGATGTGTTCGTCGGGATCGGTTTTTCGGATGACGCGGCGGTCATTGCCGCATTGGTCTCTTTGATCGGCGCACATCTTAAGCCAGAACATTACGACTTGGCCCGAGCGCGCTTGGCCTCGTTTGCCCACGGGAACACGGAACGCTGACGGGGGGGCCTCTTAACGTCTGAGGGGAGTGCTTGCGCACCCGGATCTGGCTGTGTAATCCAGCCCCGGATCAGGAGGATATCCTATGGGCAAGTATGCACTGGCACTTCACGGCGGCGCAGGGGCACGTCCGGGTTGGGACTACAGCGCCGAAGTGCAGAACATGCAGGCGGTGGCCGAACTTGGCCGCGCCCGTCTGATCGCCGGGGATGCGGCGCTGGATGTGGCCGTTGCCGTTGTCACAGCGCTTGAGGACGCAGGTCTTTACGTCGCGGGGCGGGGTGCCTCTCCCAATCTCGACCGTCGCTATGAGCTCGATGCCAGCCTCATGGATGGTGCAACCCGGCGGGCTGGGGCGGTGGCCGCCCTCGATGGCTTTCGCTCGCCGATCACCGTGGCGCGGATGGTTATGGAGGCCACGCCCCATGTGATGCTCGCGGGTGACGGGGCGTGCCGCTTTGCCGCCGAACAGGGGGCAGAAACGATTTCGGATCCGGACTCATGGTTTACCCATGCTGGCAAAGGCGATTTCAACTATCCGCCCGGCACTCTGGCGCACGGCACAGTAGGG
>DAITMY010000332.1:0-2217 GCA_036834925.1 Asticcacaulis sp. | reverse complement strand
GGCATAGGGCGTCTGGCGGGGGGCGGACCAATGCGTTTTTCCGTCAGGATGACCTGTTCCCCGGGTTTCAAGCCATCAATGATTTCAATGAAATCATCAGATTGCGCGCCAATAAGGATTTCCCGACGTTCAGGTTTGCCATTTTTTAGGACGAAAACAAGCTCCTTTCCTTCTTTGTCCAATCGGAGAAGCTCAGCAACCTGGGCACCTTCTTGCCAGTATTCGCCCATGGCTTTTACTTTTCGTACGTCATCCGGATGGATTTCCGGTACGTAGTCATCGGGATTATAATACAAGGCCTTGGCGGGGATCCGTAAAACTTTGGATGAATTGGCGCGAACAAACTCGACGGATGCGGTCATGCCCGGGCGGATGTCATCGAATATATTGTCAAAACTTAGCCTAACTGGGTAGTAAGTGAAATTACCATCTTTGGTGGGCGCGGATCCGATGCTTTCTACCGTGGCGGGGATTATTCTTTGGGGTTGAGTGTCCACACTAAAATGAGCAGACACGGATAAGTCGACCCGTCGGATGTCGCTTTCTGAGACGTAAGCATCAATCCACATATGCCGGGCTGAATCCGCAATGAAGGCAACCGGTAACTCATCACCGGGTGACACCCTCTGCCCCGTTTGAAGGCGCAATGCTAACAATTTGCCAGAGATCGGGGCGCGTATCTCGGCGCTTTGGGCCGCAAAGCCGCTTGATGAGCGTCTTGCCAAGGCGGCCTTGGCCTGCGCTTCAGCTCGACTAAAAGCTGCCTCCGCGGCCTTGAGTTCGGTTTGTTCCCGTTCCAAACCAGCTTGGCTGACGTAGCCGGAGTCGGCGAGGGCCTTGCGTTTGGCATAGGCGCTTTGAGCGGACTCTAGCTTAATGCGACTTTCTTCAACTGTTGCCTGTGCGGCTTGTGCCTGAGCGGTTGCCTCATTGGCCGCGCTATGCACTTGTGGAAGATTGAGGCGAGCCAAGATCTGACCTGCGCTTACACTGTCTCCTTCTTTGGCAAGGATCTCAGTCACGATCCCTTCAGTAGATGCATACACATTGGCTTCGCCTTGGGCACGAAGTGTCCCCACAGCAGGCACAATGTCGCGCACATCACCGCTGTCGACACTATAGGTCTCAAATGGAGATACATCAGATTTTCTTGTAGGGCCGCTGATTGAGCAAGCATTTAGCATGACCGCAAAGCCCAATATTAAAACACAAAGCCTAAGCATGACTATATTTTCTAGGCTTTACGGATACGGGCAAGAATCAGCCAGTCCTGATTTTCACGATATGCCACGCGCCATCCCAGTCGCGGGGAGACATAGTAGATCGATTTTATTTTTTGCGTGGTGAACGTCTTACCGTCTTGATTGGGCTGAAGTCCTGTAGCCTCGAGCTTATAGGCTCGTACGGGCTCATTAGGAGCGCCGGACACGAGGGATGTGGTCGTGCCGCAGCCTAAAAAGGTCATGCGCCAGACATGCTTGCCCGTTTTACTGGCACTGCCCGTGTGGATTTGTTGGATTACATTAAAGCTATAAGACGAGTTGGGTTTCAGGGTGGTTATTTTTTCACCCGAAAAACCCGGAAAGGTGAGCCGAAACTGTGATCCGTTCGGACCACTCATAACCGAGCCGGGGGCCCCCACAATTATGCCCATCCAACTAGCAGAATCCATGGTGCTAGGACGGGGAAATTGTTTTGGAGCATTCCGCCCATCCGCGCTGACGATCTGTATATTATAGCGTATTTGCCCGTTTTTTTCGCCTGTGATGGCCTCGGCAATCCAGAAGCGATCTCTCGGTCTGTCGGGTGATTTATAGTCAAACCATTGCCTAAGTTTTGGCGTTGTCAGAGAAGATTTTGTGGCGCAAGGTGAGGGGCTGACAATGGATTTATCAAAGCCACTGGCTGACGTGGTATTGGGGTAGGTCAAGATAAAAGAATTTATCAATACTAAAAAGATAAATCCTTTAAGTGCTTTTTTACTATTCATAAATCAGCCCCTGAGTTTGCTTATGTTATGAACAGAATTCGTTGGCACATTTAATTAAGCAGCCTGAGCTTAGCAGTCCAGAGCCGCATACGCGTGCACACCGATCACCGCAGCCATTACCCGGGGCTTTCATATCCAACGCCATGGCTGCAGACTGCGCGAAGGTAAGGATCGAAGCGATCGCTAAAACTCGCAAAACTTTCATTGTATTCTCCCTTTGTTTGAGA
>DAITMY010000331.1:0-2223 GCA_036834925.1 Asticcacaulis sp. | reverse complement strand
CTTCGGCTCTGGTCATCCGGCCAGCTCTTGCTTGGGCGCGTGGAGGGGGCGAGACCCGCTCGCCTTTCAGCGATGACGCACAAAAAACCCGCCGGGCCGGAGCCGGGCGGGTTTCTTTTCTAGGCCTGTCATTTGGAGGCTCGACAGCGCGAGCGACCGAAACAGCGCCCTAAGGCTTACGGTGCCGGGCCTTAAAGCGCCGGGCCTTAAAGCGTCGGGACGGGGGCCAGAACGGCGGCAGATCCCGAGGCTTCCAGCTGCATCCGCTCGGCGGTGCGCACGACCTGGGCCCCTTGAGGGGACTGGGCCATCACGCCGAGGGCGTGCAAGCCGCGCACCAGGGTCTCGGCCCCACCAAACGCTTCGGCAAAGGCCGCAAACGGCGATTTGTTGTTGCGCATATACTTCAGGCGGGTTTCGCTCTTGGCGTCGATCTTTGCCAAGGCCTTAGCCTTGTCCACGGCGGTATAGAAGCCGCCCAGTTCATCGACGAGACCAAGCGACTTGGCTTGCGCCCCGGTCCAGACCCGGCCATTGGCCAGGGTCATAACCTGTTCGCGTGTCAACTTGCGGCCATTGGCGACGCGGGTGACAAAGGCTTCGTAGATCCCATCGGTCCATGAGGCAATGGCCGCCCGCTGAGCCGGGCTAAAGCCACCGGCGCTGGTATAGGCTTCGGCGAACGGTCCGCCCACCGACAGATCGCGCGCGTCGAGGCCAAAGCGGCCCAAGGCGTCCGTCACGGCGAACTTGCCGGAATAGACCCCGATCGATCCCGTCAGGGTGCTGGGGTGGGCGACAATGGCCGAGGCATCCGACGAGATCCAGTAGCCCCCGGAGGCGGCGTAGCTGCCCATGCTGACGACCACCGGCTTGCCTGCGGCCTTGGCGGCTTGCAGGGCGACGAGGATCTGCTCCGAGGCAACGTCCGAGCCGCCCGGCGAGGAGACGCGGAAGACGATGGCCTTCACGTCCTTGTCTTCAATGGCGTCATAAAAGGCTTGAGCGGTGACGTCCGAGTAGATCATCTCCCCGCCGCGGAACGGATCCGACGAGCCCTGTCCGGTGATGATCGCGCCTTCGCCACCAATCACAGCGATGGTCGCCTTGCCCTTGGCCGGTCCGCTGCGTGCGGTGGCATAATCGGCCAGTTCGACCAGTTCGGCCTTGTCGCCACCTTTTTTCAGCGCAGCGTTCTTGACGGCTTCGACATGACCCAGATGGCTGATCAGGCCCTTCTTCAGGGCATCCTCAGCGCTATAGGGGCCTGCGACCAGCAGAGCCTTGAGCGCGGCGGCGTCCATCTTGCGGTCCTTGGCCGCAGCCGCGACCGCATTGTCAAAAATGCTGCCCATCCAGCCGAGCGTCGCTTCGCGGTGCGCCGGGGTATAGTCGCTGTGAAGGTACGGGTTGACCGCATTCTTGTACTGATTGCGCTGCTCGAACTGCGGGCTGACGCCATACTTGTCGAAGGCACGCTTCAGGAACAGATCGCTGGTCGCTAGGCCCGTGACCTGGAACGATGAATGCGGCTGCATCCAGAATTCGCTGGCGGCGGAACCGACCATATAGGTCGAAACCACGCTGCCGGACTGATAGAGGCCCTGCGAGTGGGCCATCACGTATTTACCGGCTTTACGGAAGCTGAGCACGGCGTCGCGGATTTCCTCTGCGGCGGCCGGGGACAGGCCCCCTTCAGGCAGGCGGACCATCAGCGCCTTGACCTTATCGTCTTTTTCCGCGGCGCGCAGGGTCGTGACGACCTTCATCACCGACAGGCCACCACCGGAAAAGGCGGCGAAGGGGTCATTACTGTCTTGGTCAGAAAGAGACTCGCGCAGGTCTAAGACCAAGACACTCGCAGACGGGACGCTGGGCTTGCTGCTGCCTGCGGCAGAAATGATCAGCAACAGCGGAAGGCCGATAAAGAACAGCAACATGGCGGCAAACACGCCCGCGACTGTGATAAAAAACTGTTTCATGGGTCAGTGCGCCTCAAGGCAGGAATCCAGCTAATTCCACGCCAACTTAAGCGGCTGGCGGCACAGGTCAAATGAAGTCGCTGTAACCCAAGGGCGTGCCGTTAAAATCAAGCCCAGATGTGGCCATTTTAGAACGATGATGTCGGTGGGGAGTGGGGGACCTGTATCGGGAAAACAGGATACTTCCAAATGGTCGGAGTGGCAGGATTCGAACCTGCGACCCCCGCGTCCCGAACGCGGT
>DAITMY010000330.1:0-2233 GCA_036834925.1 Asticcacaulis sp. | reverse complement strand
GGCCAAGTTGCCCCGGGTTACTGTGGGCTGTCTGCAAGCCGACTTGCGGACTTTGCCAAGGTTTTCACCGGCGAAGTGATCGATGACAGCGCCGACATCGAATTCAGCAACTGGTTGCCTAGCCTCAATGCTAAGCTGGATTTCGGAAACGGCATGCTGGTCCGAGCCGCAATATCCAAAGGCATTTCGCGACCTGACTTGTCGGCCTTTGCAACGGGTGGCGGCATTGGTGACAATACCGGCAACCTGCGCGCAGGGGGCACCCTTGAAAGTGGTCCTCTGTTCGCTGTCGGGACTGGAAACCGTCTGCTGCGCCCTGTCGAGTCCTGGAATTATGACCTTTCGTTCGAATGGTACTTTGCGCGGGTTGGCTCCGTTTCGGTTGCTGCCTTTATGAAAGACATCGACGGAATCGTAAACTACGGCGCCACAACCCGCACCTTTACCAGCCCGAGCGGCGTTAGCACGACGGTACTCGTCAACGGCCCGGTAAACAGCGACAAGGGCACCTTGAAGGGCGTCGAGATTTCCTATCAGCAGGTCTACGACTTCCTGCCGGGCCTCTTCAGCGGCCTTGGCTCGCAGATGACCTACACCTATGTGGATGCGGGTAAATTCAGCAACGCCACCTTGGGCGCTGAGCAAAGCCCGTTCGCCGGGGGTATGCCGCTGGCCGGGGTGTCTGAGCACACGGTCAATGCGGTGGCGTTCTATGAAAAGGGACCGTTTGCAGCGCGCCTAGCCTACAACTGGCGCTCTGAATTCCTGCAAACACCCCGCGATGTTATCTTCCCGTTCTCGCCCATCTACGGCGAAAGCACGGGGCAATTGGATGGCTCGATGTTCTATACGGTCAATGACCGTCTGAAACTGGGTCTACAGGGCGTCAATCTCCTGGACGAAGTCACCCGCACCACTCAGGTGATCGACTTCAACGGGACACGCTCGACGCGGTCCGCGTTCCGCAACGACCGCCGCTTTACCGTGATGGCTCGCTTCGAATTCTGATCTGAGCCTTTCCTTCAACTGTGTGCGGGGCTGATCTCAGACGAAAGTCCACGATCAGCCCTTTTTTTTGTCTAGAGTGTCGTCCCTATACAGGGATGACCCACGACCGGGAGGTGTTGAAATGCGCTTCAGACTCCAGCTCGCCAGCCTCGTGGCCGGCCTTTTGACCACCTTCACCGCCGTTTCACCGGCCTTTGCTCAATCCGCCCCAGCGCCTCAGACGCCGCAATGGACGTTGGTGTGGTCGGACGAATTCGAGGGCACGACGCTCGATCGCACCAAATGGGCCCCGGAGGTGTCCTGTTGGGGCGGGGGCAATAACGAGCGGCAATGCTACACAGACCGCACGGCCAATGTTGAGGTCAAGGACGGCTATCTTCATCTCAAGGCGCGCAAAGAGCGGTTTACCGGCCCGGATCGCCCGCCGGAAATCGCCCATTCACCGAACCCGAAAACGACCCAGCCCTACACGAGTGGCAAGGTCCGCACCCGCGGGATTGCCGCCTGGCGCTATGGCCGGATCGAGTTCCGTGCCAAGCCCCCCAAGGGTCAGGGCACTTGGCCCGCTGTCTGGATGATGCCCAATAACGATACCTATGGCCCCTGGCCGCTATCGGGTGAAATCGACATCCTCGAAGGGGTCAATCTGGGGGCCGCCTGTGATGTCTGTGAGGGACAAAACGGCGAAAATCGCATGCTTAGCGCCGTTCATTTCGGGGATATGGCCCCGCGCAATACCCATGTGGCGCAACGCGTTGCCCTGCCCGACTTATCTCTGCCGTCTGATGACTTTCATGTCTGGACGCTGGAGTGGGGCAAGGATCTGATGCGGTTCTATTTGGATGGACGGCTCTATTGGCAAGTCACACCCGAGCAATGGTGGACGGCGTCGGAAAAAGCGAAAGGTAATCGCTCCGCCCCCTTTGATCAGCCCTTCTATATCATGGCCAATCTGGCGGTTGGCGGCAAACTGTCCGAAGAAAACAATGACAAAGGGCTGGATCCAAAGGCGATCCCGGCTGAGCTTGTGATCGACTGGATCCGCGTTTATCAATGCGACAGCGACCGGGAATCAGGCCTTGCCTGTATGAATCTCGCCCAAGGGAACCCATAAACCATGGCAAGACGCCGTCAGGCCGTCACGATCAAACATGTTGCGGCCGATGCCCAGGTTTCTCTGCAAACGGTCAGCCGCGTTGTCCATGACCATCCCAGTGTCCGCCCC
>DAITMY010000329.1:0-2236 GCA_036834925.1 Asticcacaulis sp. | reverse complement strand
TCTCTCGGGTGGGGGTGGCGCGGGCGGACGCCCTCAAGCCGCCCTCGCTGTCCAGAGCGCGCCCACACTGGCCCCGCAGCCGCAAAGCTTTGACCAGGTCATGGCGCTGATTGCCGCAAAACGCGATATCGGGCTGAAGCTCAATGTCGAACGGTTTGTGCGGCTGATCAGCTTTAAGCCCGGTGTCATTCAATTTGAGCCGGGACCCGGGGCCCCCAATGATCTGGCCCGCAAACTCGCCATGCGACTGCGCGAATGGACGGGTCAGCCGTGGATGATCGCAGCCGAAGGCGGGGGCGGAGGCGAGTCGCTATACGAACGGGAGAAACGCGAAAACATGGAGGCCCGCGAGCGTCTCCTTCAAGATCCGTTCGTCGTTTCGATCATCACCCACTTTCCGGGCGCAGAGGTGCTCTCCATGCGCAACCTGACCGTTCCCGGCCGTGTCGACAGTTCTGCTGAGACAAACGACATAGTCGGGGAAACCACCGAAGATCTTTCAGAGGACTGACTATAATTGTCCGACCAACCCGGTCTGTGCGCACCAAATTGTCACTTGGGGCAAACCCGGATTTGCGATACGGGGAACCCATCCGGTTCAGACAAGGATTTCGATCCTTGGTATTGTTGTCACTGATCCGACCCAGTTCAGTACCTATATAAAAGATAAGCGTATAACCAGACTGTGATTGCGAGGGAGTTTCACATGGATATCAATGCCTTGATGAAACAGGCACAGGTCATGCAGCAGAAGCTGCAAGAGGCCCAAGCCCGGATGAATGAGACTGAAGTCACGGGCACCGCCGGCGGTGGGCTGGTCAGTGTGACCCTGAAGGGCTCAGGGGCTCTGACTGGGGTTGCGATGGATGACAGCCTTCTGAAAGCGGAAGACAAAGAGATTCTGGCGGATCTGCTCGTTGCGGCCCATGCGGATGCGAAAAAGCGCCTCGACGACGCCAATGCGGACCTAATGCGCGAAGCGGCTGGACCGCTCGGGGCCATGGGCGGGGGAATCCCCGGCATGCCCAAGCTGTTCTAAGGCCCGTACCAACCGGCATGTCCGTCACCGCTGGCCCGGAAATCGAACGGCTTATGGCGCTTTTGGCCCGGTTGCCGGGTCTCGGCCCGCGATCGGCCCGGCGCGCGACTCTGGCGCTACTGAAACGGCGTGAGCAGCTGTTACTCCCCCTGGCTGAAGCGCTGAACGCGGCCGCGGAAACCGTGCGGGCGTGTCGGAACTGTGGGGCGCTCGACAGCCGCGACCCCTGCACAGTCTGTAGCGATGAGGGGCGCGATGGACGCCTTGTCTGTGTGGTCGAAGACGCTGGGGCTTTGTGGGCGCTCGAACGGGGCGGATCCTTTGGCGGACGCTATCATGTTTTGGGCGGGCTTCTGTCTGCGCTCGACGGGGTCCGGCCAGAGGATCTGAGGATCCAAGGCTTGCTTGACCGGCTCGGCCAGGGGCAAATCGAGGAAGTGATCCTCGCCCTGCCCGCCACCGTCGATGGCCAGACCACAGTGCATTACATCCAAGAGCGCATTCGCCAACTCGGGAACAGCGTGCGCCTGACGAGCCTCGCTAGAGGCGTTCCGGTGGGGGGGGATCTCGACTGGCTGGATGACGGCACCATCAGCCAGGCCCTTCAGGCCCGGCGCACGGTCTGAACCGGGCGCAAAGGCCGCCCCAAAGCTCTAGGCAGGGCGCGCGCGGCGTGTTAAGAACACACCATGAACATTTACCTGATCCTGTCCGTTATTCTGGGTTTGGCCGCTGCTGGGCTGGGCCTCACATGCTTTAGCCTGTGGTCCCGTCTGCAACAGCAAGCCCAAGAGGCGGCGAGCGGGCGCGAGCGGCTGATGCGGGCAGAACTGGAGGCTCAGAGCCTGCGTGAGCGTCTGGGCCAGTCTCTGGCCGACCGAGAGCTGATGGTGTCACAGTTTCAGGCCTTGTCGGCACAGACTCTCGAGCAGACGACGGACGCCTTGTTGAAGCGCGCCGAGGCGACCTTTGCGGCGCGGGATCGACTGGCCATGGAGCGGATGGACCATACGCTTAAGCCCGTCACAGAAACGCTGGGACGCTTTGAAGCCAAGGTCAATGCCATCGAAAAGGTGCGGGCCGAAGAGACCGGCGGCCTCAAGGAACAGATCGCCAATCTCATCAGCGTGACCCACGCCACGCGGGAAACGGCTGGAAAGCTGGCCAATGCTTTGCGACGCGGGGCCGGGGTTCAGG
>DAITMY010000328.1:0-2240 GCA_036834925.1 Asticcacaulis sp. | reverse complement strand
CGTATTAACCCATGGCGCCGTCACTCGCTATGCCACGGATGCGACAAATCAAAATATGATGACGGTAACATGGCATGGAGCACGTCTGTTGCCGTCGTAACCGAAGGCTTGGTAGGCGAATAAACAAAAATCCAGGCGCTCATGACGGACCTGTCCGGTTCAAAGGCAAGAGCCTTAACATTTAGAGCGAACGGATAAGCGCTTTTTATATCAGCGCCTTACGCTGCGGTGCGGGATATCTGTCGCTGTCATGGCGAAATTTTTTCGAAAAAATGTCAAAAAATGCGAACACAGAGTGTTTTTTGGGGGCTTGCACAAATATCTCTCTTCCTTAATCTCACCTGCAACAAAGGGCGTCATGGGATCAACCATGCGCGCGTGGCTTGTGGGGTATGTCTGTATGACCAGCAATGGTTTAACACTCGATGATTATCTGCCGTATCGGCTTTCTGTTGCGTCTAATGCCGTCAGCGCTTTGATTGCGGGCACCTATGAGCACCGGTTTGGTCTGCGCATTCCGGAATGGCGGCTTATTGCAGTTCTGGCTGAGGATGGTCCGTCCACGCAACAGGCGCTGGTCAAGCGCACGGGCATGGACAAGGTCACGATCAGCCGCGCGGCCCAGGCTTTGAATAAGCGCAAGCTGATCTCGCGGGCCCCGCACGAAAATGATGGGCGCTCACACCGGATTGCCCTGACAGAGGCGGGCCAAGCGCTGCACGCGGATGTGGCACCCGCGGCGATTCGGATCGAAACGGCGGTGATGTCGAACCTGAGCGGGGACGAAGTGGCCTTGCTCAAGACCCTATTGCGGCGTGTTGAAAAAGCCGCGCATGGAGTCGATTTGGAGTCAGCTTGGGGCTAATCAGCCCCAATCTTGTCTGTTTGGGGCCTGAGTAAAGGTCCTTAATATTTGAATAACCAAGACATTTTGTTCGGATCGCGGTAATCTATATCCGTGTTCGGGATCCGGCTGAAATGTCTTGCCGTCTTAGTTTCATTTGATACAGTTCCGGCACACTGAGGAGACACCCATGGCTGACCTGTTTGAGAATCCGCTCGGCACCGACGGTTTCGAGTTTGTCGAGTTTACGTCCCCGGATCCGGACGCCTTGGACGCCCTGTTCCGCAAGATGGGCTTTGTGGCGGTTTCGACCCACCCAACCCGCGATATTGTGCGCTACCAGCAAAATGACATCACCTATCTGCTGAACCGCGAAACCAGCGGCCATGCGGCGGATTTCCGCGCCGGTCACGGCCCCTCGGCCTGTGGCATGGCGTTCCGCGTCAAGGATGCGGCTTTTGCGTTCAAGGGCGCATTGGAGCGCGGGGCCAAGGCTGTTACGACCGGGATCTTTGGTGACGCCGTGCCGGTGATCGAAGGCATCGGCGGCAGCAACCTCTATCTGGTTGATCAGTACGGCGATAAGGGCTCGGTCTATGCCGACTGGACCCCGATTGCCGGGGCGGCGGAGCAACTGGCGACGGCCTCGACCGGCCAGCTCTATCTTGACCACCTGACCCACAACGTCCGTCGCGGCAATATGGCCACCTGGGCGGACTTCTATGAGCGCGTGTTTAACTTCCGCGAGATCCGCTACTTTGACATCCAGGGCAAGGCGACGGGCTTGTTCTCCAAAGCCATGACCAGCCCGGATGGCAAGATCCGCATTCCGCTCAACGAGTCCAAGGGTGAAGAGGGCAAGATCGACCAGATCGAAGAGTACCTGCTGCAATACAACGGCGAAGGCATTCAGCACATCGCCCTCGGCTGTCAGGATCTCTACCAGACGGTCGATCAGCTCTACGCCAATGGTGTGGACCTCCAGGACACCATCGACACCTACTACGATCTCGTGGACACCCGGTTGCCGGGCCATGGCGAGCCGGTCGAGGAACTGCGCAAGCGCCGCATCCTGATCGACGGCGATCCGGAAAAGGGTCAGGGCCTGCTGTTGCAGATCTTCTCCAAGACCTGCATTGGTCCGATCTTCTTCGAGTTCATCCAGCGCAAGGGCAACGAAGGATTCGGCGAAGGCAACTTCAAGGCGCTGTTCGAATCGATCGAGCTCGACCAGATCCGTCGCGGCGTGATCAAGGTCGACGCCTGATTCGGCGGCGATGATTCTGAGCCCAGAGACTGTCCCCTGCCTACAAGTTGCGCGGGTCATGGGGATCGTCAATGCCACGCCGGACAGTTTCTCGGACGGCGGGGCCTATGACCCGCGCAACTTGTAGGC
>DAITMY010000327.1:0-2243 GCA_036834925.1 Asticcacaulis sp. | reverse complement strand
GTCTGGGTCACAGCCGTATGTCCTTGCTTCAGCCCGGACCCGGAGCAACGGGACAGGCTGCCCATAGGGAAATGCGCCTGTTTCATCAATTTGTCAAAGATGATTTAATCCGTGTTCATCCTAAATATTGTTGCGATGCAAGGTGGCGAAGCTTAAATTCATAATGTATCTCAAGATGTTACACGGCTTGTCTTGTGTGCGCCGCAATAGTCTTAAGTGTCTGGCGCAACATCGCGTCCCGGTGACAGCCGTTCTAGCGTCAAGATGTGGCGCTGGAGCAACGCGCTCGCCGTGCTGATGTCCCGGGCGCGCAGGGCATCGACAATCTGGCGGTGGTCGTGGCTGGAGTGGGGCCGCCAGCGGGCGCTGCGCAGGCGGCTAAAGACGTAGCGCGAGCTGGTGATCTGAAGATCATCGAGCGTCGCCAACAGTCGGGGCATCTGACACGGCGTAATCAAGGCGCGGTGAAAGGCCCGATTGGCCGCATCCCAGCTCAGCAGGGTCTGGGCGGTGTCACAGGCCGTGAGCGCATCTTCGATCTTAAGATAAGCGATGGCATTCAGATTCGGGGCGGCGTGACGCAGGGCCACGACCTCCAGCGCCGCGCGCATCTCCACCACCTCTTTCATCGCCGCCTCGTCGAGCGGCGCCACGCGGGTTCCGCGCCGGGGCTGGCTGACCGCTAGGCCTCGAGCTTCGAGCTTTTGCAAGGCTTCGCGCACCGGCACATGGCTGGCATCGAACTGGCTGGCGATATGGTCCTGGCGCAGCTTGACGCCGGGGGCCAGTTCCCCGGTCATGATCCGCTCACCCAAGATCCGGGCGATTTGGTCGGCAACGGTTTCGCGGGGCGGGATGGGGTGACGCAAGCGGGCGATCCGAATGGCAATTATAGATAAGACAGGCCCGCACCCTGCGACGCCGGGCGATGGATCGCAACCCGTTCGCTGAATTATCTATAATTCCGCCTCACTCCGGCCTTAAGGCCTTCAGCGCGTCCAGATCCCCGCGTTCCAGCGCCGGGAGTGCCGCCTCGATCACATCCAGCGGCCAGTCCCACCAACACAGGTCGAGCAGGTCGGCAATCACCGCCTCATCAAACCGGAACTTCAGGACCTGAGCGGGATTCCCGCCGACGATGGCATAGGGGGGCACATCCTTGGTCACGACCGCGCCGGTGCCGATGATCGCGCCATGGCCGATGTGCACGCCCGGCATGATGATGGCCTTATAGCCAATCCACACATCATGGCCGATCACCGTATCGGCATAAGGCAGGTCGCTATAGGCATCCATGGTGCGCGGGTTAAACACCCGGAACGGATAGGTGCTGAACCCGCCCATCGGGTGGTTGGCCGAGCTGGTGACAAAGGTTGCGCCATGCGCGATCTGGACAAACTTGCCGATCACCAGCTTTTCGCGGCTGAAGGCAAACAGATAGGGCGCAAGGGTCCCGGCAAAATCCTGGGGCGCGTCAAAAAAGCTATAGTAGCTATAGTCCCCGACTTCGATGCGTGGGTGTTCCAGCACCGCCTTGAGGTGCACTGTATTGGGCACAACCGTGCCATCCGGCAAACGGATCGGCAGGCGCAGGTCGGGATTAAGCAGGGGCATGACGACTCCGTGTCATCGAATAACCCCCATGGCTTAACGTGCGTTGTCGATCACGCCAAGGCAGATACCATTGGGCCGCGAACCGGCTTGCCTCTGAGACGCAGGGCTTCGGCGAACACATGGGCGCTGGCGGCAAAGGGCGCGCGGGGGTCATGGCCGCTGAGGAAGCGGAAATGGGCACAGAACCGGTCCGGATCCCCGGCCTGGGCGGCGGCAAACAGGCACAGCAGCAGCTTTTCATCCTGCGACAGAAATAGGTTCCCGGGCCGGGACACCTTCACGGGTCGCCGCGCCGTGCGGTCGAGCGTTTCTGCAAACTGTCTGAAGGCCCGTAACGCGGCCTCGGCATAGGGGCCAAGCAGATCCTTGAAGGTGCGCACCATCACCGGACAGGCGTTACAGCCGCTGGCATGGACGCGAAAGGCCCAGATCACCATCCGCTCCCCACAGGTCAGATCCCGCAAGGTCTGATAGGGCAAAGCTGGACCCGGTGACACGCGTGTCGCGGGCGGGGTTTCCGGGACCGGAAACCGCAGCACTGCGGCCGACTGGGGCTCTGGGATCGCAAACGATAACGCCATGACCTGACCTCCGGCCAGCGAGGGTGGGGTGGGGAGCCGGTTGCAAGG
>DAITMY010000326.1:0-2245 GCA_036834925.1 Asticcacaulis sp. | reverse complement strand
GGACTAAATCGGTCTGGACTGGCGCATGGCTTCAGCCCGGTCACTCTCTCGCCGGCCGTCGAGACGCGCCTGTTTCAACTCGGATGGGCCGTAGTGATTTTGGCTGCTAGCCTCGGCCTCGTATCCCTGATCTGGGTTTTCGTGACGCCCACCGGGCCACTCGGGGCAACCGGGACCCGCGCCATGGTCGATCTTGACCCGGTACAGGTGCGATCGATTTTGACCCGTGCTGATCCGTTTACGGCCCGTGGCGGTGGAAGCACCGCGTCTGCGCCGGAAGGCTTTAGTTTGTTCGGGACCCGCGCAGACCTGAGTGGTCGCGGCGGCTCGGCGATTATTGGCCTGCCGGATGGCACCCAAAATGCCTTCAACGTCGGGGACGAGATTCAGCCCGGCGTGACCTTGGCCGCCGTCGCCCCCGATCACGTCATTCTCGATCAACAGGGCCAGCGCCAGACTCTGAGCTTTACCGAAACGCTCCGCGTGCTTGTCCCCTCCGATCCGCAGGCCGGACCCGTTTCACCGACCACTGACCGCGGCCTAATGGGCCTGTTCGAGTCCACGACCGAACAGGGACAGGCCGCCCTGAGACTGCGCGCCGATGCGCCGAACGCTTTGCTAACCCCTTTCGGGCTCGAGCCCGGTGACATCATTGTTCGGCTGGACGGCAAGGCCCCGGATGCCGCCGCTGCCCGCCTGCTCCAATCCGGCGCTGCACTGCCCATAACCATCAAGCGCGGCGACCAGACCCTTGATCTGACCCTAAGGATACCTTGAGCGTGACACGATCTGCCCTTATGGCCTGCACCGCGATTGTCTTGGTCGCGACCCCGCTGTTCAGCCCCGCGATCTTGCGTGCGCAACCGGTTGTCCAAGCTGGGGCTGGGCAGGTCTTGAATGTCCATAATGCCGACATTCGCGCCTTTATCCAGGATGTCGCCCGCTTGACCGGCTACACCTTTGTCATAGATCCCAAGGTCAGCGGCACGGTCTCGGTCAATACCAGCGGCCCGCTGTCCCGCACCGAGTTGTTCGAGATTTTCTTGTCGACCCTTCGCGCCAATGGCGTGGTCGCGGTCCCGGCGGGCAAGAATACCTATCGGATCGTGCCCGAAGAGGGCGTCAGCCGACAGCCCGCCACCTCGGGCGGAGCCGGGCGTTTCACCACTGTGGTCGTGCGTCTCAATACGCTCGATGCGACCTCGGCAGCGGAAACCCTGCGCCCGCTAGTCAGCGCCCAGGGCCAGGTTCTGGCCAATAACCGCAGCAATACTCTGGTGATCGCCGATTATGGCGACAACCTCCAACGCCTGCGTAAATTGCTGGAGGAGATGGACTCCGACGCGCTGAAAATGGAGACGGTGGTCCTCAGCAACAGCTCGGCCCGCGAGCTGTCCAAGGTCCTTCGCGATCTGATCCAAGGGCCTTCAGGCGATCCGGCGGCAGCGACCGTCAGTGTGGTGCCCGTCGATAGCAGCAATGCGATTATTCTGCGCGGCCCCCGGGCCATGGTCACGCGCTTGGCCACCCTGGCGCGCGACCTCGATCAGCGTGCGGAAAGCCCCGAAGATATCGGCTTGGTATTCCTCAAACACGCCAATGGGGCGCAATTGATGCCGGTGTTGGCCCAGCTTCTGGCCGCCCCTCCCCGGATCGGCCAAGAGGGGGACAACCCGTCAACTGCCCAGATTCAGCGTCCGACCTTGAATGCTGAGTCCGAAACGCCCACAAGCGGCCAACAGACCGGCTTGAAGGCGCAGGGTCAGCCCCAGAGCTTGTCTGTGTCCGGCCCGCGCGGAAGCGTGGCTTACTATGGCGCGGCCAATGCCCTGATCATCCACGCCGAACCCTCGCTGCAGCGCAGCCTGACCTTGTTGTTGCGCCAGCTGGATGTGAAGCGCGAGCAGGTTCTCGTTGAGGCCATTGTCGTTGAGGTGTCGGACACAGCCGCACGTGAACTGGGCACTCAGTTTATCGTGTCCGGGACCGGTAAGTCGACGACCCCGCTGATCGGCAACACCGGCACGACAGCATCCGGGATCAATCTGGCCGGTCTGGCGGCCAACGCCATTGCGTCATCGCAATTTCCAGCGGGCTCCTCGGCTTTGGCTGCGATTCAACAAGGCGGCCTGACCCAGATCGCCAACAGCCGAGGCCTCGTGATCGGCGCGGGGGGACAGATTGGCAACGATGCTCTGTTTGCCATGATCATCAATGCAGTTAAGGCGGATACGGACTCGAATAT
>DAITMY010000325.1:0-2288 GCA_036834925.1 Asticcacaulis sp. | reverse complement strand
AGCTCGACGACCACTTCCCGCTGGTGGTCTGGCAGACCGGCTCGGGCACCCAGTCGAACATGAACGCCAACGAGGTGATCAGCAACCGCGCCATTGAAATTCTGGGCGGCGAGATGGGCAGCAAGAAGCCGGTCCATCCCAACGATCACGTCAATATGAGCCAGTCGTCCAACGACACCTTCCCCACAGCCATGCACGTCGCCTGTGCCGAGGAAGTGGTGCACCGGCTGCTCCCGGCGCTGCAAACCCTGCGCAACGCGCTCAATGACAAGGCTGAGGCGTGGAAGGACATCATCAAGATCGGCCGCACCCATACCCAGGACGCCACCCCCCTGACTCTCGGCCAGGAGTTCTCGGGCTATACCCAGCAGCTGACCAACGGCATCCGCCGCATTGAGATGACCTTGCCGATGCTGATGGAGCTGGCCCAGGGCGGTACCGCCGTCGGCACCGGCCTCAACGCGCCGGTCGGGTTCGCCGAAGGGGTGGCCGAAAAGATCGCCCAGATCACTGGCCTTGGCTTTACCACCGCACCCAACAAGTTTGAGGCCTTGGCTGCCCACGACGCCATGGTCTTTACCCACGGGGCGATCAACACTGTGGCCGCATCGCTGTTCAAGATCGCCAATGACATCCGCTTCCTCGGCTCGGGGCCGCGCGCGGGCCTGGGCGAACTGGCCCTGCCGGAAAACGAGCCGGGCAGCTCGATCATGCCGGGCAAGGTCAACCCGACCCAGTGTGAAGCCCTGACCCAGGTCTGTGCCCATGTGTTCGGCAACCACGCCGCCCTGACCTTTGCCGGGTCGCAAGGGCACTTTGAGCTGAACGTGTTCAACCCGATGATGGCCTATAACTTCCTGCAATCGGTGCGTCTGCTGGCCGATGCCGCCATCAGCTTTACCGACAACTGTGTGGTCGGGATCGAGCCGCGCATCGACAACATCCAAAAGGGGGTTGAGAACTCGCTGATGCTGGTGACCGCGCTCAATGGCCGTCTGGGCTATGACACCTGCGCCAAGATCGCCAAGACCGCGCACAAGAACGGCACCACCCTGCGCGAAGAAACCGTCGGTGGCGGCTATCTGACCAACGACGAGTTCGACGCCATCGTCCGCCCGGAAAACATGATCTCGCCGGGGTGAGGGTTGGATTGACTGAAGTGCTGCGAAAGTAGCACTTCAGTACACTGAAAATTATATTGGAGTCAATACTCCATATATATCGTTTTCTTGATAATCGGCACCAGTATATAATTTTAAGGAGTATTTTTCTTCGTGCGTCCTATTTGCACCTTCAATATCGTATAGGTCTGAGTATTGTAAATTAATTATAAGTATAGCATTATTCATGTCAACTGCATTTTTTAATTTTAGTCCGCCCATTTTGTTTTCATCTGAGAAGTGCTCGTCTTCTATTAAAAAAACAATTTCATGACGAGATTTTGGTGCAATGTTATTAATTTCTTCTGCTTTATTGAAAAAGTTTTCAGATTTAATGTCAATTCTTGTAATAATTTTTACATTTAATGCGGGAGTGTTCCCATAGTTATCAACTTTAATTTTGAATCTAAAGCGATTTTTATATTCAAGATCTGGATTTTCGTCGGGTGGCGATTCATATTCAAAATAAAAATGTGCATCATTTATAAATACCCATGCTCTATCGCTTGTCAGCGCTTGCATTGCAATTTTATTAGATGTCAATGATGCGTTTATTGCAAAAAAAGACAATACTATTGTAAATATTCCCAATACAAGTTCAATTTTTAATTCAAAATCAAAGTTTGAATGTGCAAAAATGTAAAATAAAATGCCAATATTTAAAAATACTAGAAATAATATCGCGTAATTCTTATTTATTGATTTGTATAATTTAAGAAGTGTTGATTTTAATTTGGTCAATGATCTCATGATGTTCGCAGTTCGTGATGTTATGATTTAGATTTGTTGCATAACTTATAATTTCAAATCTTTGAGTCAAATTGCAATCTGTGTTTGTGTGATTTTCTTTAAATTCATCATGCACGCTTCAGATCGCGCTGATCCCGGCCGCCGTCGTCGCGTATTGCATATCGATTACGCGGATTTTGACCTGCCCGCCGGCCTTGAGTGGCTGGGTGTGTGAAAAGATCCCCTCCGCTCCATGCAGGGTGGTTCGCCTTAAAAATGTAGGAAAAACAGGGTATTATTGTTTAATCTCCTCCCTGCTTTGCGGGGAGGAGAATTGACGCTAACCCCTGTCCAGCGGATAGAGGGGTAACAGACTAAACCGGATAGAGAGGTAACAGA
>DAITMY010000324.1:0-2312 GCA_036834925.1 Asticcacaulis sp. | reverse complement strand
GGGCACGACTGGGCCGGGCCGACTTTGTTGGGGCTGTACACGATACGACCGCGAATGGAACAGAGCTCTGGTTTGCCTTTGACGGGGCAACGCCGGTCCGGTTCGGCTTTTCCGACCCGCTTCGGCCTGAAGCCTTTGAAATCATTGCGGCTCTGGAAGCGCGCGGGCTCAAGGTCACTGTCCTGTCCGGCGATGTGGCCGCCGCCGTCGAAGGGGTGGCGGATCGTGTCGGGATCAGCGACTGGCATGCCGCTCAGACCCCCATGTCCAAAGCCGAGCGACTGGATGCTTTGCGTACCGCCGGGGACAAGGTGCTGATGGTCGGGGACGGGCTCAATGATGCCGCCGCCCTCAGCAAGGCCCATGCCTCCATGGCCCCGGGGGCTGCAGTGAAGGCCAGCCAAAACGCGGCGGATCTCGTCTATGAAGATGGGCGGTTGTCGGCGGTGGTGACGGCGCTCGATGTGGCCCGCTCAAGCCGGTCGCGGGCCATGGAAAACTTTGCCTTTTCCGCGCTTTATAATGTCTTGGCCATGCCGCTGGCGATGCTGGGGTTTGTCACCCCGTTGATTGCCGCCTTGGCCATGTCCGGGTCGTCCATCGTCGTGACCCTCAATGCTCTTAGACTGAATCTGGAAGGTCGTCGCTCATGAGTGCGCTACTCTATCTAGCTCCCTTATCCATTTTGCTGGGCCTTGTGGGTCTTGTGGCCTTTTTGTGGACCATGAAAGCCAACCAATACGACGATCCCCAGGGCGATGCCGCGCGCATCCTCTATGATCACCTCGAAGACGGGCCGGGGTCCAAGCCGAACTGAGATTTTACAAATTAGACTATTGGTGTATATTGTGAATATGATGAAAAAAATCAACTCAATTCTCTTAACTAGTTTAATATGCTTTTTCCCAAATCTCGGGTTTGCGCAGCAGTTGATTAGATGTTTAGAAAATTCAGGACGCGAAATCTATATTTCAATAGGTTCAAATGTTTATAAAAATACAATGCTTAACTGTATTTCGGGAGATTGGATTTACGACATGACGCCATGTGCACCCAAGGGTGGCTGGGGATTGTCATCGCCAATGGGAAAAGCAGTGATTGTAAATGTGGTTTACAGATGGCAAGATTTTTCCAATCATGATGGTGGCATCGTTGGGAATATAATAAATGACAGCGAGATAATATTTGAAGGTGGCAGTCATTATTCATCAATGTGGCGCTCTAAATGGCAGTTTAAGGTAAGTAGAGTTACTGGCGTGGGGATTCTTAATATTATCAAGGCCACTGACTATGACTTAGGCCAGGGCATTAAAGAGGGTGAAACAAATTTTACATGCGATAAGGTAAATAGGAAATTTTAATTTACCCAAACTATATTCTGCAATGTCAAGCACATACCCACTCGTGACACAGGCAGGGCGAAAACCGCCGTTATTTCGCCTTAATGTTGACAAATCCAAGGCATGACCTAGGTTGCAAACTCCTTTTATTGGGGGTTTATTCATATGAAAAAGATTGCTTTTACCGTTCTCGCATTGGCTGCTGGCCTGCAAGTCACCGGCTGCGCCACCATCACTCGGGGCACGGAAACCGCTTGGGAAGTCCGGACCGATCCGGTCGGGGCCAAGGTCGTCACCAGCAACGGTCACTACTGCGATGCCACGCCGTGCTCGATCAAAATGAAGCGCAAGTCCGAGTTCACCGCCACCATCACTAAGCCGGGCTATAAGACCGCAACCGTGAATGTGACCAACAAGGTCGCGGGCAGTGGCGGGGCCGCCATGGCCGGCAACGTGCTGGTCGGCGGGATCATCGGCGCGGGTGTCGATGCCAGCTCGGGCGCGATGCTCGACCTGACGCCGAACCCGGTGGATATCAAGATGGAAAAAGACGACAGCGCACCGGAAGCGAAGCCAAACTGATTTAAAAAAATACGGGCCGGATCCAGTATTCGGCCCGAATTTTACAGAATTGTGTCCGTTAAGTTATTCAAATATAAAGATCTTTGCACGGATTATTTTTAGGTGCAATGTCATAATTTTCCCCCGGTCGTTGACTTTTTGGGCATCAGTCCGCATAAGCAGGCCATCCAATTGAAGGGGGATTCTCATGAAACTCGTTGTTGCTGCATCTATTCTCGCTCTTACCGCTGGTTTTCAAACCGCAGCCTATGCGGACGTCATGACCACTGCCAAGGCTGAAGCTAAGACCGATGCTAAGGCTGAGCCGAAAGCCGATGTGAAGGCTGAGCCGAAAGCGGAGATGAAAGCTGAAGCCAAGACCGAAGCTAAGACCGATGCTAAGTCTGAGCC
>DAITMY010000323.1:0-2314 GCA_036834925.1 Asticcacaulis sp. | reverse complement strand
GGGCACGATATTAGGGTGCGCATTGCCCAGCCGCGACGGCGGCGTGCCGGTCGCCAGATAGTTCAGCGCCTGATTGGCCAATACCCCGACCTGACAATCGAGCAGGGCCATGTCGATAAAGGCTCCCTCGCCCGTCACCGCCCGCCGGGCCAGCGCCGCCTGAATGGCGATGACGCTGTAGAGGCCGGTAAACACATCGGCAAAGGCAACCCCGATCTTTTGCGGGACTCCGTCTGGCTCGCCCGTCAGGTCCATGATCCCGCCCATGCCCTGGATCATAAAGTCATAGCCCGCGCGATGCGCATAGGGACCATCCTGCCCAAAGCCGGTGATCGCACACCAGATCAGGCGCGGGTTCAGCGGCTTTAGGCTGTCGTAATCGAGCCCATAGCGCTTAAGGCCGCCGACCTTGAAATTCTCGATCACCACATCGGCGTGGGCCGCCAGATGTTTGACCAGCGCCACCCCCTCGGGGGTGCGAAAATCGGCGACCACCGCCCGCTTGCCCCGGTTACAGCTGTGGAAATAGGCGGCACTGAGGTCCTCGCCCTCCGACCCGGTCAGGAACGGTGGCCCCCATTGGCGGGTGTCATCCCCGTCCGGGGACTCGACCTTGACCACATCGGCCCCGAGGTCCGCCAGGGTCTGACCGGCAAAGGGACCGGCCAGGATCCGGGCCAGATCAAGGACTTTCAGCCCCGCAAGCGGGCTTGCGCTTAGCATCCCGGCCTCAGAAAAACGCCTGCAAGCCGGTCTGGGCGCGGCCCAGGATCAGGGCGTGCACGTCGTGGGTCCCTTCGTAGGTATTGACCGTCTCAAGGTTCTGGGCGTGGCGCATCACATGATATTCTTCGGAAATCCCATTGCCGCCGTGCATGTCGCGGGCCGCGCGGGCAATATCCAGCGCCTTGCCACAGTTGTTGCGCTTGACCAGCGAGATCATCTCCGGGGCCATGTCCCCGGCATCGAACAGCCGCCCGACGCGCAGCGAGCCCTGAAGGCCAAGCGCAATCTCGGTCTGCATATCCGCGAGCTTCTTCTGGAACAGCTGGGTTTGCGCCAGCGGACGCCCGAACTGTTGGCGATCCAGACCATATTGGCGCGCCCGGTGCCAGCAATCCTCAGCCGCGCCCAGCACCCCCCAGGAAATGCCATAGCGGGCGCGGTTTAGACAGCCAAACGGCCCCTTCAGGCCCGAAACATTGGGGAGCAGCGCGTCTTCGCCGACCTCAACGCCATCCATCACGATCTCGCCGGTAATCGAGGCCCGCAGCGACAGCTTGCCGCCGATCTTGGGGGCCGACAGCCCCTTCATGCCCTTGTCCAGAATAAAGCCGCGAATGGCCCCGTCGTGGGCCTCGGACTTGGCCCAGACCACGAACACGTCGGCGATCGGCGAGTTGGAAATCCACATCTTGGTGCCGGTCAGCACATAGCCGCCATCCGTCTTGACCGCCCGCGTGGTCATACCCGCCGGATCTGACCCGGCATCGGGCTCGGTCAAACCAAAGCAGCCGACAAATTCCCCGCTGGCCAGTTTCGGCAGATATTTGCGCCGCTGGTCCTCAGAGCCATAGGCAAAGATCGGATACATCACCAACGAGGATTGCACGCTCATCATCGAGCGATAGCCGCTGTCGACCCGCTCAATCTCGCGGGCCACCAGACCATACGAGACATAGGACGCTCCGGCGCAGCCGTACGCTTCGGGTAAGGTCAGGCCGAGCAGGCCCAGCTCACCCATTTCGTTGAAAATGGCCCGGTCGGTCTTTTCTTCACGATAGGCTTCGAGCACGCGCGGCAGCAGCTGATCCTGCGCATAGGCGCGGGCCGTGTCGCGGATCATCCGCTCATCGTCGTGAAGCTGGGCATCAAGACGGAACGGGTCGGACCAGTCAAAAGCAGCCAAGGTGTCAGCCATGGGGATCTCCGGAACGCACCGGGCCGCTCGGACCCGTGCAAAGGGCATTGCAGTTTTCATGAGCATAGCGCATGATTTCAAGCTGAATAGGCCCAAAATACGCATGGGTTAATGAGTGATGATAATGAACCGGCGTGAACTGCCCCCTATCGAAGACCTACTAACCCTCGAAGCGGCAGCGCGCTTGCAGAGCTTTACCCGCGCTGCCGAAGAGCGGGGCGTGACCCAGGGGGCGATCAGCCGCCAGATCCGCAGCCTCGAAGACCGGCTGGGTGTGGCCCTGTTTTCGCGCATCAAGCGCCGGGTGGTACTGACCGAGGCCGGGTCCGCCTATGCCGCTGCCGTCCGCCGCACGCTCGAAGACCTGTCCGAAGCGGGTTATCGCGCTAAGGC
>DAITMY010000322.1:0-2332 GCA_036834925.1 Asticcacaulis sp. | reverse complement strand
CCCCCCGTTCCTCTGTTGCGGGTCTCAAGACCCTGGCCCCCGACGCCATGACGGCCCTCATCGCCATCTCCCAGGCGGTCACTGCCAGCGGCCTGCCTCAGGATCTGATCGAGTTGGCCAAGGTGCGGGCCTCCCAGATCAATGGCTGCGCCTTCTGTCTGGATTTCCATCTCAAACTCGCCCGCCAGCATGGCGTGCCCCAGACCAAGCTCGACCTCTTGAGCGTCTGGCCGGACGCCCCTGTCTATAGCGCCCGCGAACGCGCCGCCCTCGCCTGGGCTGAAGTGTTGACGCTGGTGGCCGATCAATCGGTGACCGAAGACGACTACGCCGCCGCCCGCGCCGAGTTTTCCGAGGCCGAGCTGGTCAACCTGTCCCTCGCCATCGGCACCATCAATGTCTGGAACCGCCTCGGCATCGCCTACGCCTTTGCTGTCTCGGCCTGATTTGCCTAAAACGGCGGTGGGCTGTCAAAACTCAGGCGCTCACCGCTGTCCGGGTGATCAAAGCTAAGGCGTCGGGCGTGCAGCAACAGACGCGGGCTCAGGGCCTCAATCTCTGGCGGCGCATAGAAGGGATCCCCCAGGATCGGGTGGCCGATTTCGGCCATGTGCACCCGAAGCTGGTGCGAGCGGCCGGTCACGGGCTCCAGCCGCACGCGGCTGCGATCCCCTGCCCGCGCGATCACCGCATAGCGGGTCAGGCTGGGTTTCCCCACGTCCCAGTCCACCTTTTGCCGGGGGCGGTTCGGCCAGTCGGCAATCAGCGGCAGATCAACGCTACCCGCCTCGGGCTCAGGCGTCCCCGCGACCCAGGCCTCATAGACCTTATCCACTTGGCGCGCGGCAAAGGCTTCGGATAGGGCCCGGTGACTTTGCGTCGTCAAGGCCAGCACCATCAGGCCCGAGGTGGCCATGTCCAGACGGTGCACACACAAGGCCCCCGGGTGGATCGCCCCGACCCGCGCCACCAGACAATCGGTCTTGTCCGGCCCCCGACCGGGCACGCTCAACAGCCCGGCCGGTTTGTCGGCCACCACCAGGGCGGCATCGGCATAAAGGATGCGGACCTCAGCCCTCAAAATCGAGCCCAAACGCCGCCGGCTTGGCCACGACCTTGGGCAGCGCCGCGCCGTCCTGATCCACCAACGGCCCGGTGGCGGTGTCATAGTCGGCATGCAGACGGGCAATCCGCGTCTTGCCGTTGAACACCTGCAAGGTGATCGGCGCGCTCAGATTACACAGGCGCCCCTGACACTGGACCAGCACATAGCGATAGGTGCCGCGGGCAAAGCCGGTGGCATAGAGGCCATAGCCCTGGCGCGAGTGATCCTGATAGTCGGTCTGGAACAGCCCCTCGGCCGGGGCCGAAAAGCTCAGTTCCACCTTGCCCGGCAGACCATAGCGATAATCCAGTCGCTTCATCTCCCCGGCCCGGTCGGCACAGAGCGAGACAACCTTTTGCCCCTTGACGCTCAGGCTGTCGGCATCAAACGCCCCGACCCGGGCATTGAACACCACGGCTTCGTTAGCCGCGCAGTGGGTCGGGATCGCGGCCTGCGCGTGCGCTGTCCCCGTCCATGCCCCCATCATGCCAAGGCTCGCCACCATCGCCCCCACCAAAGCCGTGGGCGTTTTAAATCCGCTCATCATCAAAAGACTCTCCAGAGTGAAATACGCCCCAGCCCTATGTCAGGCCCCGCCCGGATGGCAAGGCGTTTGTCGCCCGCCTGTCGGGTGACTGTCGCCTTGTGACGGCCCGCTGTCGTGGTGTAGCTCTCAAGCTCCGGGCAAGGTCGGCGCGTCGATACGGAGCACAGCATGATTGTTCGCAAACTCAGACTTCAGCGCGGCTGGACCCAGGATGAACTGTCAGAAATTTCCGGCCTCAGCATCCGCACCCTGCAACGGCTGGAACGGGGGGCCACCCCGCGTCTGGAAACCGCGCGCATTCTGGCGGCTGTGTTCGAGGTCGACATCCAGACCTTTCAACCCCCGCCCCCGGAGACGCCCGACATGGCCCACACCGATCCCCATCCCGACACACAGGCTCAGACTGCGACCCTCAAGGATGACGAGCAACAGGCCCTCGCCTACGCTAAGCGGCTGATGGACCTCGGCCAGAGTGCCCTCGCCTACATAATCATCGCCGTGACATTTCTGGTGTTCATGGGCCCCGAACCGATCCTGTTGGTGATTTTGGGCGCCATTGGCGCGGGCCTGCTGATCCAGACGGTGTTTGCCCTCGAAATCCTCCGCCTACCCACCGTCAACCTTGAACGCGCCCTGGCCGAACGCAAACTCGGCCGCAAGCTCTAGAGCCGGTTAAGGGG
>DAITMY010000321.1:0-2336 GCA_036834925.1 Asticcacaulis sp. | reverse complement strand
GTAATAACCACTTTATTGAATCAAAACGCAAAATCTAAGAATTTAATCTTATACAATTTGTACATAAGGAATATATACGCCACCATTATTTGAAATGCATATACATCCTATTAAGGACGCACGCATAAAGTTACTACAAACGCCTTGGAGTGCATAACGAATGTTCGAAAGCGCTAAGATAACGCACAAGATTGCCGCTATGGTCTGTGCGCTAGGGGTAGCCAGCCTGATCGGCGGGGCCGTAGTCATGTACGAGCTCAAGGAGACCGTTCAAAAGTACGAGACCTTGGTGGAAAGCAAATATCCCGGCCTTGTTGCTGCAGCCAAGATGAAGCATCAGGTGCTGGTGCTCGAAGGGTCTGCGTTTAAATATGTCGCCGCAGATTGCCCGAGCGCTATGTGCGAAGATGCCCTCAAGGATTTTGACCGCGCCACAGCGCATTTTGATGAACTCAGTGCAGACGCCAAAAAATATCTGCCTGAAAAAACCGCCACGATTGAGGATTATGAGCGCCGATTTAACACCCTTGAGTCGCGCGTGCGTCAAGATGTGTTGCAATCGCACCTTGGTACTGCGGGCCAGACTGAAACTCTGAAGGTCATAGACGGCGATATTGTGTCGCTACGCTCGGACATCCTGAAATTCGTCAATGCCGAGATTGCGGCGGACAGTGCCTATTCCGACCAAATCGAAGCGTTCAGCCACGATGTAATCGTTTACACGTCCGTCTTGGGTGGCCTGACCCTGGCCCTCATTATTGGTGGGGCCATCCTCTATGCCCGCCGCACCATTGCCCTGCCAATCGTGACCATTACCAGCCAAATGAGCCGGGTCGCCGCCGGGGACACGCAGCTTGAAGTGTTTGGGACGGGCCGCAAGGATGAAATCGGCGGCATGGCCCGTGCGCTTGGGGTGTTCCGCGACAATGCCGAGGCGGTCAAGACGCTTCAGCAAGAGCAGGAGGCGTTGAAACAACAGGCCGAAGTCGAAAAGCGCCAGGCCATGCATGACCTCGCCAATAGCTTTGAATCGAGCGTGCTGGAGGTGGTCAATACCGTCGCCTCGGCCTCGACCGAACTGCAAGCGTCTGCCGAAACCCTGACGGTGACCGCGCGCACGACCCATTCCGACGCCAATTCGGTCACACGCACCGCCGATGCCTCGGCCAATGCCGTTCATGCTGTGGCGGCGGCCACGGAAGAAATGCTGGCCTCGGTCAGTGAAATCGCCAGCAAGGCCGCCCAGTCCGCCACCGTGGCTCAAACCGCCCAGTCCGAAGCCGAACGCACGAGCGACGTCGTGCGGGAGCTGTCCGAAGCGGCGGGTAAGATCGGGGCGGTGATCAGCCTGATCCAAGATATTGCCAGCCAGACCAATCTTCTGGCGCTCAACGCCACCATCGAGGCCGCCCGCGCAGGCGAAGCGGGCAAGGGCTTTGCCGTGGTCGCCACCGAGGTCAAGACTCTCGCGGAGCAAACCCGCAAGGCCACCGAAGACATCTCGCGCCATGTCGAAAGTGTCCAGCACGTGTCGAGCGAAGCGGTGCTGGCCATTTCTGGCATCACCGCCACCATTCAGGATGTCACCGAAATCGCCGTGACCATCTCGGCGGCGGTCGAGGAGCAACTCAGCACCCTCAAGGACATCGGCCAGTCCGCCGCCGGGGTCGCCACCGACAGCCAGAGCGTGGCCGAAAAGATGGAGCATGTGCTCCAGGGCTCCTCCGAAACCGGCGCAGCGGCGGAACAGGCCTTTGGCGCCGCCAAGGAACTGGGACAGCAATCCGAAGTCCTGCGCCGCAAGGTCGATGCCTTCCTCGACCGCGTCCGCGCCGCCTAAGGGCTTGGGGCTGGGGGTGAAAACAGCGTCACCCTCAGACTTGATCCGAGGGTCTACAACGGCCGCACGCATAGATCCTCTCGTCTGCGTCCAAGGATAACGGCGTGGGGATAACGGCGCGGGCTTATTCTCCTCCCTTTCGCTCGGCGAAGGGGAGGTGGCGCGCCGAAGGCGGGACGGAGGGGGATCGCGCCTAGTCACCGCTTAAGGTTCCCGCTCACTCGCGATATCTAACAATAATCACACTTAAACTTAAAATTCTCAAATTCAAAAATTTTGATCATCCTCATCAGCCACCCAAATAACCTCACAATCACCAGCCTCGCCAGAAATAATACTCTTTATTACAACTTCATTTAATTCAAACTTAGAATTCAATATTTCAAAAAATTTTAAAAACCCTTCATCCAATTCAGATAATGAAACAGATTTACCATTATCTAAATATAAAATGTAAAACTCATCATCATAAGATGTAAAATTTACTTTTTTTAAT
>DAITMY010000320.1:0-2339 GCA_036834925.1 Asticcacaulis sp. | reverse complement strand
CCGTGCGCCTGAAGCCGAAGATGACCTGGAAATCCCGTCGTTCTTGCGCCGACTGGCCAATTAGAAGGACCCCGGGACAGGCCGCTGAGCCCGGGATAGGACCCTAAAGACCAAAGCCCCGCAGGTTCGCTTGCGGGGCTTTTGCTTTTTACCTTGCCGCCGCACCCGTCGCTTCGCCGGGCAGGCGAGGGCGGTAACAAAGCGTAATTCAAGTTCAGTTGTCCCTTATGGTTTACGCGAATAAGTGTTGCTCAGGCCAAAAGGGTCTCCTGTAGGGGGCATCCGAGACAACCGGTCCAACGGGCGAAAGGTCCGTCAGACCCCGCATCGGGTGCCACGACAAAAGGGTTTCGGTGTGTATTCGTCCGAGTATCATGAGCATACGCTGGCCGGTCCGGCCATCTGCGCCGGGGTCGGCATCCACACCGGAGCGCGTGTGCGCCTGTCGATCCGCCCCTCTGCATCGGGGACCGGCATCGTGTTTGTCCGCAGCGATGTGCATGACCGCGACAACCGCATTCCGGCGACAGCCGCCTCTGTGACCCAGACCACGCTTGGCACCGTCATCACCAATGCCGAGGGCGTTAGCGTCTCGACCATTGAACACATCATGGCGGCTCTGGCGGCGCTCGGCATCGACAATGCTGTCATCGAGCTTGACGGGCCCGAAGTGCCGATCATGGATGGCTCGGCCCAGCCGTTTGTCCAGCTACTCGACCGTGCCGGCTTCCGCCGCCAGGACTTGCCGCAGCAGGTCATCGAGGTGCTCGAACCCGTGATTGTCACAGAAGGCGACAAGAGCGCGGCGCTTTATCCGTGCGACCGCTTCGAAGTGCGATTCGAAATCGTCTATGACTCCAAGGCCGTCGGCCACCAGATCGTTGATCTGGAAATCACCGAAGACAGCTTCCGTCAGGAACTGGCGTCGGCCCGCACCTTTGGTTTTGTCCATGAGGTCGAGGCCCTGCGCGCGCGCGGTTTGGCCCGGGGTGGCTCGCTGGAAAACGCCGTGGTGATCGATGGCGACGACGTCATGAACCCCGAAGGTCTGCGCTACGACAACGAATGCGTCCGTCATAAGGCGCTGGATGCGGTCGGCGATCTCTATGTTCTCGGCATGCCGCTCAAGGCCCGATTTGTCGGCATCAAGGCCGGTCATAGCCTTAATAATGCCCTTGTCCGGGCCTTACTTGAGCGCCCAGAAGCCTATCGTCTGGTGACACGCGCCCCCGCTTTGGCGGCTGTGGGTTAAACCAGAGTTGGCGAGCGCAATCGGCTCGTGTAAGACATCTCATTCGGGGGTGGCGGACGAGCCAGCCGGGATCCGGACGTCCTGTCCCGGCCAGTCGGAATGAGGTTTACAGTGCATCGGAACACACGTCTGCGCAGCGCGGGGATCGCCCTAGTGGTCGGGCTCATACTGGCCGGTTGCGCCGGTCAAAAGCCCAAGACCACCATCGCCTACGAAGAGCGTCCGGTGGACCTGCTCTATGCGACCGGGGCCGAAAACCTCGATCGCGGCCGCTGGAACGAGGCCGTGGCCTATTTCAAGGAAGTCGAGCGCCAGCACCCCTATTCGGAATGGTCGCGCCGTTCGATGGTCATGACCATCTACGCCTACTATACCGGCAACCGTTACGAAGACACCATCGCCACGTCGGAGCGCTTTATCTCGCTCTATCCGGGCAGCCCCATGGCCGCCTATGCCCACTACATGAAGGCGGTCAGCTACTTCGAGCAGATCGTCGATGTGGGCCGCGATCAGGCCGCTACTGGCCAGGCGCAATTGGCGCTCAACGAAGTGATCCAGCGCTATCCGACCTCGGAATATGCGCGCGATGCCCGCCTCAAGCTCGACATGGTCAATGACCAGCTCGCGGGCAAGGAAATGGAAATCGGTCGCTGGTACCTGCGTCAGGGCCACACCCTGGCCGCCGTGGGCCGCTTCCGCAAGGTGATCGACAGCTACCAGACCACCACCCACACGCCCGAGGCGCTTTATCGTCTGGTGGAGGCCAACCTGACCCTCGGCCTTGCTGACGAAGCCACCCGCAACGGCGCAGTGCTCGGCCATAACTTCCCCAACAGCGTTTGGTATAGCGACGCCTATAGCCTCCTGACCAACAAGGGCCTGCAACCTATCAATGCCCCCGAGCCGAAAGAAAAAAAGCGCGGCTTCCTCAAGCTGCCGCGCCTGTTTGGCTAAGCTTTAGTCTCCTCCCTGCCCAAGGTTCAAAGTGCCGGGGAGGAGAAACAAGGGCTTATCTCTTATCTCCTCCCCTTTCCAAGGGGAGCAACTATGTGATTTGCGGTGTCCAAGGGGCTTGTCGTTTGAGGAC
>DAITMY010000319.1:0-2343 GCA_036834925.1 Asticcacaulis sp. | reverse complement strand
GCTATGGGGTTGACCGTCTTGGCAACGGGAACCCTAACGACGCTGAACCAGGTCGCACTCCGGTCCAGTTTGTCGCAAAAGTATGACCACGCGGCAGACACGGCCGCAGTTGAAGCGCGAAATAGCTTGGCAACTCTTGCTTTGCGACTGGGCGTTTATGCGGCGACCCTGTCGGACCATCAGGATGTCGTGGCGCTGACCCAGAGCGCCGAAACGCAGGCACGTAATAATTTTCATAAATCATTTCAGAATTTTAGCAAAGAAGATCCGACCTTGTCGGTTCTGGAGATCACAAACGCTAGCGGTGTCGTGGTCGCCAGGGGGCACAAGCCCGCTGAGTTCGGGGACTCCAAAGCCAAGGCGACGGGGGTTGCTGCGGCCCTCGGGGGCAAGCCATGGCAGGGCTATGATTATTCGCGGACCAGCGGGAACATGTCCTTGGACGCCGTAGTTCCAATTCGGGCGGGGGGACAGATTGTCGGCACCCTCAAGGCCGGAGCCCGGCTGAAGGACGCGACCGCTCAGGCCATTCGTAATCAGGTTGGCGACGATGTCGTTCTGATCCTGAATGGAAAGGTTGTGGCGACAGCGTTTGGAGCATCCACCACCCGTTTCAATCTAGATCCGGCAAAAATCGCGGGGCTCAAATCCGGTGAGCTAAGCCGCGATCTGGTGACGCTGAATGGGCGGCCGTATCGCGTGAGTTATCAGCAGCTACACAACGATGGTCAATTTCACGCAGTTATGGTGACGTTGAATGATCGCAGTGCGCTGGAGGCCAGCCTGCAAATGGCTTTGTGGCAATCACTCGGCCTTGGGGCATTGTTGTTGCTGATCCTGGGGGCTGTGGCGCTTATGGTTGGTCGCCAGATTGCCTTGCCGCTCGAACGTCTGGCCGAGGTGATGGACGCCTTACGTCGAGACGAGGCCGTTACCGCTGTTCCCGGGCTTGAGCGGAGAGATGAGATTGGCCAGATGGCGCGAGCCGTTGAGGGTTTCCGCCTCCAGGGAGAGGATGTGCGTCAACTGCGTGAAGAGGCAAGACGGCTCGAGCAGAGAGCGGCCGAGGAGCGTCAGGCGGCGTTTGATCAGATGGCGACGGAATTCCAAGCCAGTGTTGGCAATTTGAGTGCTTATATGGTGCAAACGGTGGCGCAGGCTTGCAAGGCCTCTGAGGCTCTGACCGGAGCGACCGATCAGACCCTTTATCGGACCCGCCAGTCCCATGACGAGGTGCGTATGGCCGCTGACCAAGTCAGTGCGGCGGTTTCGGCCACGCGTGAGCTGGAACAAACGATCCGGTCCACAGCCGAGGAGGCTCACGCGACGAGCCAGCAGGTCCAGACCATCGGTCTTGAAACTGCCCGGACCGAAGCCGTTATTCAGGCCCTGTCCGATAAGGTGCGCGAGGTCGGGGATATCGTCAGCCTGATTTCCAGCATTGCGGACCAGACCAACCTTTTGGCGCTCAATGCGACAATTGAAGCGGCGCGGGCAGGGGCCGCTGGAAAAGGATTTGCCGTGGTGGCCTCAGAGGTCAAGTCGCTGTCCGATCAGACGGCTAAGGCGACCCAGCAAATCAGCGAGCACATCACGGCCGTTCAGGCGTCGACCCAGGATGTGGTTCGTGCCAGTCAGTCTGTATCCACCGTGATCACCCAGATGGACGCCATTGCGGCCCGCCTAACAGAAGCCAGCCACAGTCAGCAAGCCATGACCTCTGAAATCACCCGCCTCATTCTTGCGGCGGGTGACAGTTCCAATGGGGCTATCAGTTTGATGTCTGGGGTACAGGATGGAGCGGTCGAAAGCCGTGAGACGGCGACAGCCATGGCTGGGACCTTGGGTACGGTGTCAGAGCAGATGAGCGAACTGGAAACCCAAATCCACCATTTCCTAAGGGCGGTTCAGCGCGCGGCGTGATTGCGTTTCTATCGGGTCAGGCCGGTTCAAAGACTTCAACGCGGATCTCACCGTCTGGGGTCACGACCGCACGCTTCATGCCTTGGGAGACATAGGGCACCGCCAAATTGCCCTCTGCATCGACGGCAATCATGCCGCCGTTGCCACCGAGTGCGGCGATTTCTGCGAGGGTATCGCGCGTCGCGCTGGCCAGATCTTGTCCGGCGCGCATCCGGAAGGCCACTTGAGCCGCCGCTGCGGTTCGCAGGAAGTATTCGCCTTGGCCGGTGCAGGAAACCGCGACCCGGTCATCCGCCCAGGTCCCGGCCGCAATCACGGGCGTATCTCCGACGCGACCCGGCATCTTGCCAAAAACGCCTGCGGTTGACGTCGCCGCCGCAAGGTGACCGTTCTGGTCGCGGACAACGCACCCTACTGTGC
>DAITMY010000318.1:0-2375 GCA_036834925.1 Asticcacaulis sp. | reverse complement strand
TCTCATATTTAGTGAGTCCTGAAGACTGGGATGGGTCTTATCAAGATGAAGGCGGTGGCCCACAGCCTAATCCGGATGGAAATTGGAAAGGCGCAATGTGGTATCCAGCACCTAGGCGAAAGAAAGACTAAATTCGCGTCACAGTGATAGATTTTGTTGTCACAACTTCCTGCCGTTTATGCTGCATCAGGTCATGATCTTGTCTATTCAGATCTGAATTTATATTTCAGCATTGCTTGCGCTTTGATTCCATTTCGATGCGCTGATCATATACGGTCTAAACCCAGCCAGCCAGACGGTGGCGCGGACGATCAGCAACCCGGTCTATGACTGGGCGGGCACGGACGTCAGCCAGAACCGTACCCACAACGGTCTCAACCAGGATGCGGCGATAGCCGCCCTGCCGGGGGGCTATGACGGGCGAGGTAACCTCGCCAACGAGGGTCAGGGTCGCCGCAGCTTTAGCTACGACACCGAAAACCGCCTGACCCAGGTCGGTGGCTCGGCCGCCATGAGCCTCGAATACGACCCGCTGGGGCGGCTGTCGAAAACCACGGCCTCCGGGGTGGTGACGCAGTATCTCTATGACGGGGTCAATCTGATCGCCGAACTCGACGGCTGGGGCAATGTGCTGCGCCGTTACATCCACGGCGGCGGGGTCGACCAACCCTTGTTCCAGTTCGAGGGGGCCGGTAACGCGCCTGAGGCGACGCGGTTCTTGCATGTGGACCGCCAAGGCTCGATCATCGGCGTCAGCGACCACACCGGCACCTCGCAATCGGTCCATACCTATGGCCCCTATGGCGAGCCCAACAGCTGGTCCGGCCCGCGTTTCGCCTACACCGGGCAAATCCGCCTGCCGGAAGTGAGCCTTTACCACGACTAGGCCCGGGCCTATGATCCGATCGAAGGCCGGTTCCTGCAAACCGACCCCATCGGCGGCGAAGACGACCTCAACCTCTATGCCTACGTCGGCAATGACCCGGTCAATAAGTCCGACCCGACGGGGACTTACGGGCGTGGATCCGGCTTTACGGATAAACAATGGGAGAATTTTAACAAGCAACAGCAGAAGGTCGCTGTGGCAATGGATAAGGCGGCTGATAAATTAGTCGCTAAAGCCGCTAAGCTCGACGCGAAGGGCAAGGATGGCGGTAACGAGCTTAGGCAAACTTCCGCTTCGCTTCGATCGGGTGCAAGTGCGCTTAGGAGTGATGGTTCTGACGGCAAAATTGCAAATGCTGTTGACTCAAAAACGTACAAAGAAATGGGCGGGTCCGCTACAGGGGCTGCATTTGTTAATGGGGCTGGTGGTAAAGTTATGACTGTAAATATTAATAATAAAGATGCTTGGGGCGGAGACTCTAGTACGACCCGTTGGGTTCTTGGCCACGAGTCGCTCCACACGGCGGGTATGAGTGATCAGTTGGGATCAAATGGAAAAAAGGCTTACAAGTTTGCAGATGAAATTAATCGTGATGCTTATGACTCTATCACAGGCACGCCAAAAGCAAAGCAGAACCCCGATCATGTCATGGGCATTGTTTATCCCTAATTTTAATGTTATAATTTTTTAAGTGGAGGTTGTTCATGCGTATTTTTATTGTCTTTACCATGCTTGCTTTGTCTGCAATTTCGGGATGCGCTACGAAAAGTAATATTCAAATTCTGCCTAGTTTCTCTTACAGTGATGAACCTGAGAAAAGTCGTTTGGTTGTTCACTATGAAAACAAAACTTCTGGTAGGGTTTGTCTTTTGCCAGAGGATTGGCCGAACGAATTAGGGTTTATTGATCAGGCTAATGAGCGTATGTTTTTAGTTGTATCTGGCACGCGCTATCCAATTCGATATTTTAATATGGGGTATTGTATTGGGGGGTGTGCTCTTGTTTTAAAACCAGGCGAGTCTTCGACCCGAGCAATCCCGTATAATCATTTTGATTTGCCAAAGGATCTTGAAAAGCTACCAAAGTCACTGGATTTTGATCCAAGAGCATCTAAATGTTAGGTTGGAGTTGCGGAATTGCGGTGACAGTGCACTAAGCTACCGCTCAGGCGGCTGTCGAAAACCACGGCCCAAAGTCTTAAAATCTTGGGGTGGTGACGCAATACCTCTATGACGGGGTCAATCTGATCGCCGAACTCGATGGCTGGGGCAATGTGCTGCGCCGCTATATCCACGGCGGCGGGGTCGACCAGCCCTTGTTCCAGTTCGAAGGGGCCGGTAATGCGCCCGAGGCGACGCGGTTCTTGCATGTGGACCGCCAAGGCTCGATCATCGGCGTCAGCGACCACACCGGCACCTCCCGGGTCTTCAGTAATTTGGCGGTCCATACCTATGGCCGCAGTCTTGAATGAAGTGGGGGGCGAGCCCAA
>DAITMY010000317.1:0-2382 GCA_036834925.1 Asticcacaulis sp. | reverse complement strand
CCCCCTGCCGAAAGTGTCCGGTCCGGCGGCGGCTCTGATCAAGCCGGCGCACCGCGAGACCTACACCAACTATGGCGAAACCCGCTCGGTGGACGTGTTCGGCGATCTGACCTTCAGAGCGACCGAGCAGCTCGAGCTGAGTGCCGGTGTGCGCTACACTAAGGACGACAAAAAGTCGGCCTTCGCCTCGACCCTCGACAATGGCGGTTCGACCCTGGCGGCTCTGAGCGCACGTCCGCCGTTGCCGATCGGCACGCCGGTCGGTCTGTTCGTCCAGCCGACCAACGGTAAGGTGGAAAAGAGCTTCAAGGATGACGGCCTGACCTATCGTCTGGTCGCGCGTTACGCCCCGTCCAAGACGGTCAGCCTCTATGCCTCCTATGCCCGGGGTCGCCAGCCCAAGGTGCTGAACGCCTCGACCCCGCTGACGCCGTTTGGCGCGGTGGTGTTCTCCGAAGCCAAGGCCGAGACGGTTGACAGCTTTGAAGCCGGGGCCAAGGGCCGTCTGATGGACGGTCGCCTCAGCCTCGACGGTGCGGTCTACAGCTATCAGTACAAGAACTTCCAGACCCAGATCCCGAACCCGGCTGGAACCGGCTTCCTGACGGTCAGCGCCGGGGAAGCCAAATCCTATGGTTTCGAAGGCCAGGCCGATTTCAAGGCCGCCGACTGGGCTCAGTTGTTCGCCACCTACGCCTACACCAAGGCCCGCTTTGGCAATGGTCGCTTTGACGGCAACCGCTTCCGTCTGAGCCCGGACCACAAGGTCTCACTGGGGGCCACCTTCAAGACCGCCTTTGCGGGTGGTGACTGGGCCTTCACACCGACCTACACTTGGCAGTCGGAAACCGTGTTCGACGACAACAATGACCTGCCGCAATTCCAAGTCCGTAACCCGGGTTCGGGTTTCTCGGACGTCGTGGTCGATGAAAAGCAAAAGGCCTATGGTCTGCTGAACCTGCGTTTGGCCTATACGCCGACGGACAGCAATCTGACGGTTGAGGGCTTCGTCGAAAACGCCCTTGATCAGGAATACATCAAGGATGCGGGCAACACCGGGGATAATTTCGGGATTGCGACCTTCATCGCTGGGGCCCCGCGCACCAGCGGCGTGGTGCTGCGCTTGCGTTACTAAGTCTGAAGTGCGGGTGCGTCTGTGTGGCGCGCCCGGGTTTGGACGGTTCGGGCCGGGTCTGAGGGGGGACCTCCGGCCGGATACAAGGACGCCGGGTCGGATCGGTGATACGGTCCGGGGGATACCCGGCGTCTTTGTGCCCCTTTTTAAGGGCTTGTTGTGTGTAGCCGTCTGGATCAGTCCGGGCGGACAACTGTTCCGGGTCCGGTGCGGACGTGATCTGCGCCAGTCTCGTTCGCTGCCTGATGGGAGACTGCACCATGCGCCGTAAGACACCCGAGACCCAAGGTCTGGATCGCCGCCGTCTACTGGGCCTGTTGGGTGTGGGTGCCGTGCCGCTGGCGGCCTGTTCCGCGCAGCCGTCCGCCAAGGAAGCGGCGAGTACGGGTGAGCCGATGAGCGTGGCTCGAACCAAGGTGGGTTTTCTGCATGGTCTGGCGTCGGGTGATCCCTATGCCGACAGTGTGCTGCTGTGGACCCGCTTCACGCCGGTTGACCAAAGCGCGTCAACGCGCGTGACGTGGTTTGTCCATGACACCCAAGGCTCGCTGGTGGCGCGCGGTGAGGTCATGACCGGCCCCGAACGGGATCATACGGTCAAGGTGGTCGTCGAAGGTCTCAAGCCCGCCACCGACTATCGCTATGGCTTTGAAGCGGCTGGTTTTACCAGCGGCGAAGGTCGGACGCGGACCCTGCCGGTGGGCGATCTGCCCAAGCTGACTCTCGCGGTGGCCTCGTGCTCGAATTTTGTCGCCGGGCTGTTCAATGGCTATGACGCCATCGCGCGCGAGCCAGAACTCGATGCGGTCATCCATCTCGGCGACTACATCTATGAGTACGGCGGGCCTGAGAGCTATGGGGTCAAGAAGGGCTTCTCCGCTGAGGCCGGGCGGATGCCCGTGCCGCCGCACGAGATCGTGTCTTTGAGCGATTATCGTCTGCGCCACGCCCAGTACAAAACCGATCCCGACCTTCAGGCGGCCCATGCGCGCGCCCCTTGGATAGTCGTATTTGACGATCACGAGATCACCAACGATCCGTGGCGTGATGGAGCGGAAAACCATCAGCCGGATGAGGGCGAAGGGGCGTGGGTCGCGCGCAAGGCGGTGGCCCTTAAGGCCTATTACGAGTGGATGCCAATCCGCGAACCGCGCCCCGGCGCGATGCTCGAAGGGATCAACCGCAGCTTCCGGTTTGGCAATCTGGCCGCGCTGCATATGCTGGAAACCCGGTTGCTGGCTCGTGAC
>DAITMY010000316.1:0-2390 GCA_036834925.1 Asticcacaulis sp. | reverse complement strand
ACGTGAAATTCTACACCAATAATACAATCTATTGTTTTCAATGCGACTCCTTTTATCATTAAAACCATTAATCACCATGAAATAATCGTCATTAGAAATGATTTTCATTTCAACACCAGATAGTTAAATTTAATATCTTTAATATCTCAAGCGCGTACCTCACTCAAGATACACACGCACCCCATCCGTTCACCCTCCGGCCATGATTTCAGGCTATGGGACGGGGCATGAATGGAAAACGGATCTTGAATGTGATGCTGGCCGCCGGGCAAGGCGGGCTGGAGACCATGGGGGCGCGTTATCATATGGCGCTGCGGGCCGCCGGGGCAAAGGTGCTGAGCGTCGGCGCACCGGACGGCTGGATGGCTACGGCCATGGCCGCGTCAGGCCTTGAGTTTGCCCCGCTCAAGGCCCGGTTTGGCGGGGATCCGCTGGCGGCGATGCAGCTCAAAGCCCTCGCCAAGTCGTTTCAGGCCGATCTGGTGATCGCCCATGGCAACCGCGCCATCAGCCTCGGGGCCTCGCCCCTGTCGGGTCTGGCGCACAAGACAGTGGCGGTGGCGCATAATTTCCGCGCCAAGGGCTCGATGGGCGGCATCCGCGCGGCCCTGTGCGTCAGCGCGGCGGTCGAGACGGCGATCAAGGCCCGCTTTCCTCGGCTCGAAACCCGGCGGATGGAGAATTTTGGCCCCTTGAGCGTCTATCCGGTCAAGCCCAGCCCCACGGCCAAGCCCGGTGGCATCCCCACCCCGCCGGTGATCGGCAGCCTCGGCCGCCTGCATCGCAACAAGGGCTTTGATGTGCTGCTGGACGCCGCCGCCTTGCTCAAGGCACGCACCGAGGGCGAAGACCATCAGGTCACCTTCAGCCTCAATCTGGCCGGGGACGGACCAGAACGGGCGGCGCTCGAAGCCAAGGCCGAACAGCTAGGACTGGGCGGGATCGTGCACTTTGTCGGCTGGACCCGCGATCCGGGTCGCTACCTTCAGGGACTAGATCTGTTCTTGTTGCCCTCACGGGTCGAGCCGTTTGGCCTGGTGGTGGCCGAGGCCATGGCTGCGGGCGTGCCGGTGATCTCCAGCAACATTGATGGGCCGCGCGATATCCTCGATGGCGGGGAGCTAGGCCTTTTGGTCCCACCCGAGGATCCGGACGCCTTGTGCGATGCCATGATGGCCGTGTTTGCCGACTGGGACCTGGCGCTGCGGCGCGCCCGCGCGGCCCAGGACACCGCCACCGGACGCTATAGCCTCGATCAGGGCCAAGCGCGCCTGTGCGCGGTGCTGGACGGGCTGGCCTGAGGGCATAGCCCTATTCGGTCCGGTTGCCATGTACGCCTAATTGACGTACATTTCATAGCGAAGCCAGAACCGAATTGGACCATACCATGGGCATTCGCAAAAACCCGCTGCCCGAGCCGCGTGAACGGGCCTCAGAACGCATGAGCCTTCGGGCCCAGCCCCACATCAAGGCGGCGATCCACCGCGCGGCGCTTCTGAGTGGCATGGATGACAGCGCCTTTACGCTCAGCGCGGCCTATCGCTCTGCCCTGGCGACAATCGCCGCTCATGAACAAACGGCCCTGAGCCCTGCGGACCATCAGGCGTTTTTTGACGCCCTCGACACGCCCTCCGCCCCAACGGACGCCCTTCGTGCGGCCTTTGCGCGTCACGCGGCGACCGTCGTGTCCCGGTGATCATAGAGCCGTTCGATCCCGACCGGCATGACCGGTCAAGCTTTTCCACCGGGGTGAAGGCCGTCGATAACTTCTTTCAACGGACAGCCAAAAAGCTGAGCCAAGCCAATAGCATCCGCGTCTTCGTCATGCGACAGGACGGGCCTGAGGTGATGGGTTTTTACGCCCTCAATGCTCACAGCATCACCTATCAGGATTTGCCCCCGACCTTTGCGCGCAACCGTCCCGCCCACGGACACATTCCAGCGGCCTTTATTGCCATGATTGGCGTGGATGCCCGCGCACAAGGCCGAGGATATGGGGGAGACCTGTTGGTGGACGCCTTGCTGCGGATCCTTAAAGCATCAAACAGTCTTGGGATCGCCGTGGTGGTGCTGGACATTCTGGATGATGGCGACCCCGAGGCCAAGGCCCGTCGCAAGGCGCTCTACAGCCGCTATGGTTTTATCGCCCTCAGTCGCCAACCCGACCGCATGATCCTGCCCGTCGCGACGATCCGGCGCTTGCTGGATCCAGCCGAAGCCCATTCCGCCCCGTCTGGAATTCCGGGATAAACCGGATTTAGGGGTTGCGCCGCGTCGGCTCCAGAGCTATACGCCTTGCCCTCACACACCCCTACACGGCGTCACGCCTGTGTATGTTGGGTTAAGTAGTGGCTGGGTAGCTCAGATGGTTAGAGCGGTGGATTCATAAC
>DAITMY010000315.1:0-2435 GCA_036834925.1 Asticcacaulis sp. | reverse complement strand
ATGACGACCCAGGCCCCCAACGCCCCCCCCGACTCCGACACCGCTAAACTTATCGACGGTCAGGGATTTGCCGCCCGCCTGCGCGAGCGGATCACCCGGGGGGTGGCCCGCCTCAAGGCTGAGCATGGCCTGACACCGGGCCTTGCGGTGGTGATCGTCGGCGAGGATCCGGCCAGCCAGATCTATGTGCGCAACAAGGGCGAACAGACCGAGGCGGCGGGCATGCTGTCGCGCACCTATCGGCTGCCTGAGACGACCACGGAAGCCGAACTGCTAGAGCTTGTGCGCACCCTCAATGCCGATCCGGAAATCCACGGCATTCTCGTGCAATTGCCGCTGCCGGCCTCTATCGACAGCCTGCGTGTGCTCGACACCATTGACCCCAACAAGGATGTGGACGGGTTTCATGTGGTCAATGCCGGACGCCTCGCGGTGGGCCTGCCGGGGATGGTGCCCTGTACGCCGCTGGGCTCGCTGATGTTGCTGCAAGACACCCTGCCGTCGCTGGCGGGTCTGCATGCGGTAGTGATTGGCCGGTCCAACATCGTCGGCAAGCCGATGGCCCAGCTGTTGTTGGCGCAAAGCTGCACCGTCACCGTCGCCCATTCGCGCACCCGGGACCTGCCCGCCCTGTGCCGCACCGCTGATATTGTCGTGGCTGCTGTGGGCCGCCCGGAAATGGTGCGTGGCGACTGGATCAAGCCGGGGGCCACGGTCATCGACGTCGGGATCAACCGCGTGCCCGCCAAGGACCCGGACAAAGCGGCGGCGGGCAAGACCCGCATCGTCGGCGATGTCGCCTTTGACGAAGCGGCCAAGGTCGCCGGGGCCATTACCCCCGTCCCCCGTGGGGTCGGACCGATGACCATCGCCTGCCTGTTGGCCAACACCTATACCGCCGCCTGCCGCACGGCCGGGGTGGATGAAACCTTGCCGGAGTAAGCCATGCACATTGTCATCGTCGGGGCCGGTCATGCGGGGGGCACCTGCGCCGCCCAGCTGCGCCAGAACGGATTTGACGGGGACATTACCCTGATTGGGGCCGAACCCTCGCCCCCCTATCAGCGCCCGCCCCTGTCCAAGGCCTGGCTCAAGGGCGAGGTCGAGGCCGACGCCTTGCTGCTGCGGCCGGAAAGCTTCTATGCCGACCAGCGCGTCACCTTGCGGACCGGCACCGAAGTCACGGGGCTCAATCGCATCACCAAGACCCTGACCCTCGCGGACGGGTCTAGCCTGGGCTACGACAAACTCGTCTTGGCGGCAGGGGTGGAAACGCGCCGCCTGAGCCTGCCCGGTGGGGACGAGCCGTCGCTGCTCAGCCTTCGGACCGCGGCCGATGCCGACCGGGTGCGCGCGGCCATGGTGCCGGGCCGCCACCTGATCCTGATCGGCGCGGGCTATGTCGGCCTCGAAGTCGCCGCCTCGGCCCGTCAGCTCGGGGTCGAAGTGACCATCATCGAGCGCCAGACCCGGGTGTTGTCGCGGGTGGCCTCGGAAACCCTGTCGCGGTTCTTCCATGACCTGCATCGCCGCCAGGGGGCGGTGATCCTGACCAATGTCGAGGCCAAGGCCATCACCCACCAAGGCCGCCGCGTCGAGCTGGCCGACGGGCGCGTGCTCGAAGGGGACGCCATCCTCGTTGGCATCGGCAGCAAGCCGAACAAGATCCTCGCCGAGCAAGCCGGCCTGCCCGTCGCCGACGGGATCATCGTCGACGAGACCGCCCGCACCTTGGACGAAGACGTCTATGCCATCGGCGACTGCACCAACCGCCCGGCATTCCCCTATGGCGTCCGCCTGCGGCTGGAAAGTGTGCCCAATGCGCTGGAACAGGCCAAACAGGCAGCCGCCGCAATCACCGGCACCAAGGCCCCCGCACCGGAGGTGCCGTGGTTCTGGTCCGACCAGTTTGACCGCAAACTCCAGATCGCAGGCCTGCCGCTCGATGCCTCGCACCAGATCGTGCGCGGCGATCCGGCCAGCGGCAGCTTCTCGGTCGTGCATGTGCGCGGCCAACAGGTACGCTGCGTCGAGGCGGTCAATGCCCCGGCTGATTTCATGGGCGGACGGCTGCTGATCGCGGGCGGCCAATTGGTGGACCTTAACCGCCTGGCCGACCCTGACGTGCCCATGAAAGCGGTCCTGGCGGCTTAAGAGGCGGCCTTGGTTTTCTCCTCCCCGCCCTGGGGGGTGTGAAAGCGATTCCTCCTCCCTGTGGCGAAGCCATGGGGAGGTGGCCTGAAAGGCCGGAGGGGGATAGTCCGGAGGTCAAAAAACCACTACCCTTGCGAGCATGAAATTGCCGCGCAAACATCAGTTCGCCAAACGGCTCAGAAAGGCGATGTCGCCCCCTGAAGTCCGGTTATGGCTGCGCCTACGGCCGCGCACTGGCGGAACGCTGACCTTTCGGCGTCAGCACCCTATCGGCCCCTATG